>CAKZOK010000041.1 GCA_937136415.1 uncultured Cytophagales bacterium
TACCAGTGAACAGTGAACAGTAATCAGTTACCAGTGAACAGTGAACAGTAATCAGTTACCAGTGAACAGTGAACAGTTAATTTCAATGACTTTAGTTTAGATAATTTCATTTGCATTTACTTCTTATTTCATACTTCTAACTTCATACTTTGTATATATGACTCTGATTAAAAAGAAAAAAATAATTTATCCTATCAATGAGCCTCTACGAAATTTTTTGATAGAATATAAAAAAGAAATTGATATTCCTGTGGCTTATTCTGACCTTACACGTTATACAAGTTCGATAAATTTGTATGATAAAAAAGGCGAAGATACACTGTGGCTGACTGTTTTTTATGCTTCGGCAGATATGAAAGAAATCTATGATGGATTAAAGAAAATCTATGCGATGCTCAAAGCAGATGGCGACCTTTCGGTAATGGAACATCTCTATATCGATAGAGTAGATTTGTGTTCTTATGGAAATACACAGCCGTTTCGTGTTCGAATTGTGAATCAAATCAATGATAATTTTGATTATTTTTATATCAAACAAGCCGATGCTTCTCGTGTTTATGGTTTAGAATTGGAAGATATGATTTCACCAAACAGAATCAATTATCTTGTTCATAATCAAACACTTATAGAAGAACATATTGCAGGAATACCAGGGTATCAATTTATAAGAGAAGGGTTAAAAGACCAAAAACTCAACAAAATTCGTTTGGCAAAAGAATTTGTAAAATTTAATGAGCGTTGTTTTGTGCGTCTTTTGGGAGATATGCACTCCAACAACTTTGTGATTGATATTACACCTGATTTTGAAGAAGTTCATTATCGGATTCGTGCTATAGATTTTGACCAACAATCTTTTGAGGGCAGAAAAGTAGTCTATATGCCTCAATATTTTAAAGAAAATAATCCAATTATTGAGTTGGGAATAAATATGATGACTCCAGAAACGGTACTTCAATACCAAAAAGAAGAACGTTCGTTGATGGCACAACGCATAAAAGCATCATTACATTCGGTAAAAGATTTATTAAAAGCAATGAAAAAAGAGCCTATTTCACCCAAAGAAAATGTAGTGCAGCTTAGAGAAGAATTAGCTGATTTTTATAAAAACGATGCGTTTTTGAAAGCCAGAAATATGGGAGGAGTTTTGCAAACTAGCTTAAAAATGCTTTTTTAGATAGCTCTTTGATTGATAGGGTTTTCTTATAAAAAACTATTAGGTCTTTTTTATGTTTTAAACCTCTATTCTCAAATTGTAGTTGTTGGTGTCGCTATCGCTAAAATGCCAACAACGACATTTTTTATTTTTATAAGAAAAGCCTGCTTTGGTTGGTTATTTATTTTCAAAAATTCTTAAAATATCTTTTTTTTGCATAAATTTATAAAAAATAACCAAAATCATAGATTCTTCTTTAATTTAAGGCTACATTTGTGCATTATATATAATTATTAATTAGACTGAATAAAAATTACAACTCCTTTATTTTCAATAAAATAAGTAGAATATTTCAAAACAAATCAAAGTAAGATTATATAAAAAAAACGTCACTTTACAGATTCTTTTTACTCCCTATTTATGAATAACCTAATGACAGAAAAAGCTATTCAGAAAAAAGCTACTCAAAAGCAATTTCAATCTCAAAATACATTCAAAGAAAAAGATACAACAAAAAAACCTCCTCGTTTTGACAACAACGAACAAAGAGAGTTTTTTAAAATCCTTAATGTAAGAGTAAATAATTATTTTAAAGACAATAATATTTCGAAAAATGCCAATACAAAGATGGTCTTGAAAAGTCTTTTTCATGCCACACTTTGGATTGGTTCTTATTGCATGCTTATTTTTGGAGGTTTTAGTGTAGAAATCAATTATTTGCTTTGGGCAATTCTTGGATTTTCTATTGCTATGGTTTCTGTAAATATTGCTCATGATGCCATTCATGGCGCATATTCAAAACACAAATGGATAAACGATTTGCTTTCTCATACCTTCAATTTTAATGGAGCAAGTGCTTATATGTGGACAAAAATGCACAATCAAGCCCATCACACTTACACAAATATTGATGGACATGATGAAGATATTGCGCCTGTTCCGATAGTTCGTCTTTCTTCAGAAGCTCCTCTATGGTCTATTCATCGTTACCAACACATTTATTCATTTGCTCTTTATTGTTTGAGTACGCTTTCTTGGGTTTTGATGAAAGATTATAAAAAGTTTTTTGCCAATGAAGTAGGAAATTATACAGGCGCAAAACACCCTAAAAAAGAATACTTCTTATTATTTTTTTACAAATTTATTAATTACACATTATTTATAGCCATTCCTCTGATTATGTTACCTCACGGTTATTTAAACACAATTTTAGGATTTTTATTAATGCATGCAGTAAGTGGTTTTTTCTTGGCTGTTATTTTTATGTTGGCTCATGTAGTAGAAGAGGCACATTTCTTTTTACCAAATGAAGAAGGTAGCATGGAAAATTCTTGGGCAGTTCATCAGCTTTATACTACGGCTAATTTTTCGGAAAAAAGTCAGTTTATGGCATTTATTACAGGTGGTCTGAATCAACAAGTAGAACATCATTTGTTTCCAAATATTTGTAGTATTCATTATCCAGCTCTTTCTAGTATTGTAAAAGAAACTGCAGAAGAATATGGACACCCTTACCTAACAGCAAACTTCCCAACGGCTGTTGCTTCTCATGTTCGTTTCTTGAAAAAAATGGGGAGTGAAGAAAGACCAATAATGCACTAAGAAGTAAAATTTATTCATAAAAAAAGGCTTGACAAATCAAGTCTTTTTTTATGAATTGAAGTTAAATAAATTGCTAATTAGTATAATTATTTATTGCTTTAGCAAGCCATAACTCATCATTTCATTATCTTTCAAATTCCACAATTCCTAAAGTAGTTTTTTGTGTTTGAGATAATTTAGGAATTGTACTACTTCTCAAAAGTTTTTTTGCATTTTCATAAATAGAAATATTTCTATCCATCGGATAAGTTCTCATAAAATGCTGTCTATAAATGTTCTCAACAGTTGTTTTGGCATTCTGACTAGGATAAATTGTATTTGCAGCTTCAGCCAAACGAATAGCATAACTTGGGTTGTACTCAGCCTTCAATAAAGATTCTGTCAGTAGTTCATTTGCCTTTGCTTTTCTCTCAATTTGTTCTTGAGTTTTGTCTTTTTTATCAATTCTCTCCTTGAGCGCATCTACCGTAACACCTAATTGATTGATTTCCTTATTTTTATTTTCAATAACTTGATAAGTATTTTTATCTAGTTTCAAAAATTCTTCTAATATTTTTTCTTTTTCTACCAACTTTCCGAGCTGGTCGTCCAACTGCTTACTAAGTTTTATAGATTTATTGAGTTGCAATCTCATTTGCTCATTTTGCATCTCTATTTTATCTTTTGTATTAATGGCTATACTGCGTTCACGCAATGCCCAAGCAGCCAAAACAGCAAGCATAAAAATAACAATAGCTATCAAAACCGTTTTGATAATTCTATTTACTTTTGCTCTGCGCTTACTTTTTTTGATTAATTCTTCCTCTTCATCACTAAGTTGGAGCGTATCCAAATGAGGGTCAATAAGAGAAAGGCTGTTTTTGGTCAGTACTTCCCCTGTATTTTGATAGGTTTTTAAGCCTGTCTGTAAGATTTCTTTTGCCTTCGAAAGATTTTTTTCTTCTGTGGTAAGCCTTTCAACAATTTTCAAAGCCAAACTATCATGAGCCAATTCCACACGCTGCTCTGAAAGATGAATAATTCGGACTTTACTAAGCTCGTCCAAACAAAATGTGATATTCTCTTTGCTTGCCCCATGAGAATACATCAAATTTGTAGCTTCGTGCAAATCCATAGACACACGAGTTCCGTCTTCTGTAACCAACAAATTTAAGATTGTCCAAACTTGTCTTTCCTCTATTTTGGTCAAACGATTCTGAACTTTTTTTACTTGTTCTTCCAAATACTCTCCCAAAACATCTCCGATTGTGCTAAGTTCTTTGACCAATTCGGGAGTAAAAGTAGTTGGTTCTGTCCAATTACTATTTATGGTATTTGTATAGCCAGCCAAAACACCTTGTTTCCTTTTGGCAAGCTCATAAAGACGGTCTAAATAAATTTGTAGATAAGTAAGTTCTATCAAACTACGCTCCTCAGCTACTTGCGAAACAATCAAATCAGCCGTTTCATCTGGATATTCTACTTCAATATTAAATGCCTCTGCTGATTTTAGAATGACTTCTTTTGCATTGGTTCGGCGCATTTTTTCTACACGCACTCTATAATCAAAAAGCTGGGGAACACGTTCTTCAAACTCCGACAAATCTGCCAAATATTCCTCACGCATAACCAAAATAACCTTACAATTATATTCACTAGACAAAACTGTTTGAACAAAATCATAAAACTGACTTTGCTCTTCTCTACTCCCCGAAATATATAATTCTTCAAATTGGTCAATGATTACATAAACAGGACGAAAAAAAGTCATGTGAAGTGCCTTAATGGCAAGATGCAGAGGGGTATGTGGTTTGAGTTTTCGTTGAAGATATTTGTTTGTTTCTTCCAAAATTGCAGTTCCGATATGGTCTTTTCTGCGTACATGAAGAGGTAGCCAATCATCTGAAGAAAAACAAATTGGCAAACCACAATGCACCAAACTCGTCTTTCCTGTTCCAGAAGCACCATAAACCAAGACCAAATTACTCTCTGTTGTTTTTTTGAATAGTAATTGAATCTCGGCATCTCTACCAAAAAAGATTTCTTTGTCCTTGCGTCCATACGCTTCCAATACCTTAAACGGACTTATCATAATTTGGATAAATGGCTATTGATTAGTTTTTTAGGATAATTATAATGACTATTTTTTATGAGGAAAATGGTCAAACCTATGAGAAATATAAAAATACGATTTTTTTTGAGAATTTTCTCTATTTTATCTCTTTTATTTTTCTAGTATCATTTTCTCTTCCTTTATAAAGGAAACGAAATAAATACGTTTTTGGTTTTTTGAAAGTAAAAGTAATTTAAAGAATAAAAATTACAAAACTCAAAATGCAATCTGTTCAATACTCTAAAAAACCTTATAAGTGCAGAAGAGGACTAGAATTACTACTAGAGATAAATAAAAAATTATTACATTTGGTTCAATTACATTCTCTTAAAAAACATCAAATAATACAATTAATAAAAAAACACATTTACAAGATTAAAATTGCACTTTACCTATAAAAATAACAATAAAATAGGCAAACTGCTCGCTTAAAACAAGTTATAATTATATTTTTTATATAGTAAATAATTATTTATATCAAATAAACATATTTATTTTTGATATAAATAATTAAATTCATTGTTTTTAACTATAAATTGTAGGATTTTATAATTACATATTTTATCAT
>CAKZOK010000042.1 GCA_937136415.1 uncultured Cytophagales bacterium
TACTTTTTGTAATTGTTTCGAGGTAATATTTAGAAGGTGTTTGTGTGAGAAAAGATTCCATAATACCACTAAATGATGGATTGTAGGCAAAAAACATTATGTGTTGTTTTCCTTCATTCAAATAGTATGATTTCTGGATTCCCTCCACTACATAATATATGTAGCGTTCAGTTTTTCCACATTCGGTAATTATCGTTTTTTTAGGTATTGAGTATTCAGACCAATGAGAGAGATACTCATCAAGAATTTTATCATCTACTTTATAAAAATTGGAAAGAAAAGATTTCAATTTTAAATTATTGTTAGCATTGATTGGTTATTTAGAAAAAAATAAGCTAAATCTTTTATTTTGCCTTGGCAATGGTCATTTTTGAAGAAAAACAAGACCTTGTCAATGACTAAATAAAGAAACACAATTTTACTACACTACCGAACCAAAAATTATTGTATATTTATTTCCTTACTACTCATATACTAGCCATTGTGGCTAATTGTTAATTAAAAAAAACAAAAATAGATGAAACAGAGCTTAATATATTATATTACCCTATTAGTGATTAAAATGAAAGGGTTAAAAAGGGAATTTAGTAAAGACCCAATCGATTACAAAAAAATAAGAAAAGAAGATGTTCATTATCCAAAAGGAATATTTTTTAAAAAAAACACAATACAAACTTTTAATGTTTTAGATTCTTTAATAACTGAAATAGGACTAAAACCAAAATCAGACAAACTTCTTATATTTATTCATGGAGGTGTATTTATTTCAGAACCAGCAAAGCATCATTGGGGTTCTATAAAAGAAATAGCTAAGAAAACAGATTATAAAATTTGGATGTGTGATTATCCTAAATCGCCTGAAAATAAAGTAATAAAAATATCAGAAAATATAGATAATATTTACAAGAAAGCATTAGAAAAATATAAATCGAATAACATCACTTTTATAGGAGATTCTGTCGGAGGAACTTTAATAACCTGTTTAATCCAAAGGTTGATTAAGAAAAACATTGAATTGCCAATTAAAATACTGCTTATTTTACCAGTAATGGATGCAAGTATGTCTAATCCTGAAATTGAAAATATAGATAAAATTGACCCAATATTGTCTAAAATTGGAGTATTGAGTGCGAAAAAAATGTATGCCAATAATAAAGATTTAAAAAGCGAAATGATTTCACCTTTATTTGGTAGTTTTGACAAATTTCCTAGCACAATTTTATTTCTTGCTGAAAATGACATTACTTATCCAGACCAAAAACTAGCTGTACAAAAACTAAATATTGCTAAAATTAACCTTGAGTTAATTGAAGGAAATAATATGCCACATATTTGGCCATTCTTGCCAGCAATGAAAGAGGCAAAAATAGGACTGAATGAAATAATCAGAATACTAAATAACTAACCACACAATGTATATAAAACATAGTTAGTAAGTGCTACATTTTGCTAAGAACCTAAAATACAAAGCGTGATGCTTAAATACATTTGGGTTTGTAGTGAGAGGCTATGAACAGGTGGGGGGTAAAGTCAAAATCAAAAAACTGTACAACTTAAAATACAAGAATACGAAAACCACGGCTACAAGCCGAATACATATAAATCACTCGTTAAAAACGAGCGATGGCAATATTACGAGCCACAGCAGGGGTTCAAATCGATTTCTTTTAAGATTTCTCTTCCTTTTTAATTTTTGGAAGTCCGTATTTAGCAATTATTTCATTTGCTCTTGCTAATTTTTCTGGAAATAGCGTTTCCCCTTTAGTTCGTCCTAATTTTTTGTCAATAACAATTATAGGAGTTTTTGAGCTGTTTAATTCTTCTATTTTTTTCTTAATGTTCATAGTATATTTATTATTTTTTGGTAATTAAAAATGCCTCGTAATCTTCCCCAATTTCAAACTCTTCCCACTCTCCTTTTTTGTTAAAACCAAATATAATAAAATCTGCTTTTATTTCTGCTAAATTATTTGAAATACCCATTCTGTAAAGCCTTGTTCTTACATTTGTACTTCCTGTTGCTAAAATAGAAGCATTAGGGTGTTTTTCGATGAATGCGTAAATTGTCGAAGCTACTGTAGCTAAAACCTTAAAACTATCTCCATTGTTTGTAACAGATAGGTCGTTTATAGAATTTGTTGTTTCATCATAATCGCCAAACCCTAAATTATAAAGATTTTCAATATTTGTTTCCGTATATTCAATTCTTTTCTTAATTCTACCTTTTTTTCCCTCACTTACAAACTCGTAAGTTATAAACTCCTCGTCTGATTTATATAAATACTTAGGTTTGTTCAATTTATTTTGATTGTTTAGTTTTGAATGGTGTTTCCAAATATACAAAAAATAAATTCTTGAAATACAAAATCACGGCAAGATGCCGAATACATATAAATCACTCGTTTAGAAACGAGCGATGGCAATATTACGAGCCACAGCAGGGAAGAGCTTTTTTGCGAGCAACAGCAGGGTATTGTTTCAAAATGATTTTTTTGTATCTTCAATTGTTTTTTATGATTTCATTTTACTGTAATTGAGTAGGTTCAAAAAGATTTGAACTATAACCTTCTTCTTTAAATCTATCCTTTATTAATTTAGTGAAATCACTTCTAATATTTTTCAAACATTTATATTTACCAACCTCTACCTCTTCAATGAAATTATATTCTTCTAGAAGGTATATCAACCAGTTTTTATTCGGAAATAATTCTGATAGTTTCTGATTAAATATAATACCTATATGACTATTAAAAGAGTTCAACGAGACTATAGTATTTATTGATATACGTTCAAATAAATAAATATAAAGCTTTTCTAAAAGTGTCATTTTGCTTTCTCTTAATTCTGTTAAACTGGTGTAGTTTGTTCTCACTTCAGTAATCTTTACTAATTTTCTTAAATCTATAGGTTGTAGGATAATAACATTATCTTTAATTTTGGTTACTGTAGCCCTAAATTTAGTAATACCATCAAAGTCTTCTTTGTCAGCATATATAACAGAATATTGAGTTTTACTAGTTCCATATATATGTACTACAATTTTGTTTGGATGTCTCTGTTTAACTCTACAATCTACAACTTCCCCAATATTAACTTCTGAAATGTAATTTTTATTAAAAGTAACTAAATTAGATTCTAATTGAGTTAGAGATAAATAAATATTTTTTCTTATATAATCAACATAGATTATACGTAGCGTAACTGGTTTTCTTTCTCTGAACTTACCTAATGTTTCACTTGGTACTTCATCAAATGGTAAAAGATGTGAATATGAGGCACTTATAAAATCTTTATTACGAAATGTATAATACTTATGCCTTTTAGAAACATAATTCAATTTAATAAAACTACCTACTTCAAGAGTAGAAATATAAATTTCTGTTTGAGCTATACTATAAATATTAATAAAGTTTTTTTTATAAAATATCTCATAGGAGTCAAAACAATTATTTCTTACCTTAAACCTATAATCTTTAAAGTCTCTAAAAAGTAGTTTGTATTTATAGTTTTTCTGAATATACATATAAAATACAATCTTAATTTTAATATCTACATCTTTATACATCCTATTTAAAATATCTACCTTCTTTTTTTCTGTAATATAGTCAAACAGAGAGATAGCCATATAAATATTATTAATCTCTCCTATATTTAAGTGTTCATCTATCAAGCAAACATAATCTACTTTAAGTTTAAATATATTTATCCAATGTATTAAATTTTGCACGTTTTTAAATTCAACAAGTCGCTTATTAGAAATATCTTTATACTTAGATATGATAATTGAATCCTTGTTTTTTTTTAAAAAAAATAAAACATAATTTATTTTTACATCCTTATTTTTTATAAGCTCACTAAATATTCTATTAATATCATTTTTATTAAAAAAGAATAATTCTTTTTCATACAACTCAGACACCTTTAAAAAATCACTAATAAAATAGGGAGGGTTAGATAATAGTGTAACAATCAAAAATTCACTATAAGATTGACTTATAGGAATCTGACTGATCATCTGACGAATAATTTGTATATCTCTTCCTTTTACTCGTGTTAAAAAATCAGTGATTACATCAATCTTTTCCAATTTCAAAAGAACTAATAATGCTTTTAGGTAATATGAAGAGTTTGTATGCTCTTGTAATATTGAGTTACATTTAGAAAATATATTATTGCTTATCTCTTTTTCCTCCTCTACTGAACTTGTTTTACAGTCTGTTGCTAATAAAATATCTGTTTCTAGAAGGTTAAAAATGAAATCTTCTCTTTCTTCTTGTGTATCAAATAAGCCTGAATAAAGCTGCATTATTTGAGAGTAAGCAGGATCATTTTGTACTTGTTGTAAAACCTCATTTTTCATAATTCATTAGATTAGTGATTTTCCATTTTTTTGAGCATATTCAGCAAAATAATAGAGTTGATGTAACTCATAGGTAAAACTATATTGGTTTTCAGTTTCAGTTAAAATATTCATATCTTCTGCAATTTTGAGAAAGTCTAGTAAATCTGTGGGAGCTAAACCGTCCTCTTTCTTTTCAGAAATCTGTAAACTATCTTTATATTCTTGAAGAATAGGCAAAATGTATTCACTTTTATCCAAACTTGCATTAGCGTTAGTCAAACTTCGAGTTTCATACGCTAAATGACAAAGCAATAGATGGAATATATCTTTATCAAAATTACCCCTACGTTGGTTTCTTTCCCTGTCATATAAATAATTCATAAAAGCTCTAATAATTTTTCCTGTTTCACTAGGAACATTACCTTTATTACTAATAGCTACCGTTATTAGCATTTTAAGCATTAAAGGGTTAGAAGTAATTTTTCGCCACGCTTCATTATTTGCAACAGTTTCTAGTACTTTGGCTTTTACTTGTTTTCCATTTTTTTCTAAAAACTCTTCTACTTTTTTAGAGTTTAGTTTCTGTAAATCAAAAATAGGCAACTTTCTGTTTTTATAGTCATCATCAAAACTTCTACTTGTACTTTCATAAGATTGTGGACGTGTAGAAATTAGATAAAAATTCTTAGGAAAATCATTAAGCAACTGGATAATTTGTGTATTAACCGTAGAAATGAGAGTTTGTCGAACTTCATTCAATCCATCAAAAAAGAAATTGATTTTGCCTTTTTTTAATAAATCTAACACTGAATTTTTATCAATATCTAAAGTTTTAATTGTTTTTTGCAATAAATTGTCTTTTTCAACAAAATCTTTCAGCACAAAAACTACAGGAATAGATTTTTGATTATCAATCAATGCGTCTTGTGCATCTAAATAAGCTAAATAACGTAAAGTTGTAGTCTTTCCCATTCCTAAATCACCACGTACTATCATTTTACGTTCTTCGACCTTATTTTTTCTCAAATAATCTATTGTGCCTTGACGCTTTTCTATTATTTCTATATCAAAATCTTCTTCACTTTCTTCTTCTTCAATATATTCTGTAACAGATAAATCCATAGGAACAAGGTCATCTTCCAAGCCATCAATATGTACAAATCCGATATTATTTTTCTTACTCCATTCTTTATACAGTTTAGTTTGCTCTTTTAAATAGCCTGTTAAATCATTTGGTTCTATTGCTAATTTCAAGGCTCTAAAATGCTTGTGAGTAGCGAAAAGATATATTATAAGAATGCTTTTAATTGAATCATAAAGTTTTGATTGATTCCATTCCCTACACTCGTGAGCTTCAATATTTCGTAGCTGATATGTTTTTTGTAAATACTCTGCAAAGTGGCTTCGTTGATTATCTCTAAGTGGATTATTGAAGTTAATATTATTTGGATTAATACCTAATTCTCTAATTACTTGAGCAAAGGAAATACCTCTAGGATTTGCATTAAGCGTATGATAAAGACTATTTTCAACAATGAAAAGAACCTTTTTTAAAAATGGTTCTATTTGAGCAAATTCTGGAAAATAAGCATTTTTATCAATCCTTTTAATATTTTCCACAAAGATTTTCTGTAGAGCATTAGGTACTCTTGTATTAATACCATTTAGTTCTGTTTCATTTATAGGATATTGTAAGACCTTCACAAATAAACCTAAGGCTTCATTTATATTAAAATTAGCTTCGGTTTGTAAAATATCTTTAGTTTCTATTAAAATCTCAGCTTTAATCTCTTTCCAATTTATTTCCATATAGTTGTTAGTTGCTAACAAATTTCTAAAAAAAGCACTTTTTACACAAAAAACACCACCAATTCCAAAAAAGAACCAATGGTGTTTACAAGATACGAAAAATAGTATTAAAATTTATTTGTATATTTGTGTCATACAGATTTAGTAAAGCCTCTTTCATTGATTGAAACGTAACTAAATACAAGACCTATAAAAGGAAGTTCATTAATTTGAACTTCCTTTTTTTATTCGATTTTATTTTGAATAAAAAAACACCACCAATCCAAAAAAAAGAACTAATGGTGTTTACAATATACAAAAAATAATGATTTAATAATTCAAATTACTACCCAACCACCTTTCTATTTCTTCTACTGACATATTTTTGCGTTTTGCATAATCTTCTATTTGGTCTTTGCTAATTCTTCCTACTCCAAAATAAATAGATTCGGGGTGTGAAAAATACAAACCTGAAACGGCTGCCGTTGGTAACATTGCCAAACTTTCGGTAAGTTCAATGCCTGTTTTTTCGGTGGCTTTCAAGAGGTCAAATAAAAGCGTTTTTTCGGTGTGGTCTGGATTGGCAGGATAACCGGGGGCAGGACGAATACCTACATATTTTTCTCTTACAATATCTTCTTTTGTAAGCGTTTCATTTTTTTGATAGCCCCAAAATTGTGTGCGAGTTTGTTTGTGTAATAACTCTGCAAAGGCTTCTGCCAAACGGTCGGCTAAGGCTTGTAACATAATTTTGCTATAATCATCATGTTTTGCATCAAATTCTTTCATTTTTTTCTCAATTCCGATGCCTGTCGTTACTGCAAAAAGACCAATATAATCTTTCAAGCCTGTTTCTTTTGGTGCAATAAAATCAGAAATAGAAAGATTTGGCGTTTTGCCTGTTTTTTCTTGTTGCTGACGAAGGTTTCTAAAATGAGTCAGAACTTCGGTGCGCTCGTCGTTTGTATAAATCTCAATATCATCATCATTGACGACGTTGGCAGGATAAAAACCAAGTGCAGCATTTGCCGTAAGCCAACGACCAGAAATAATTTTATCTAGCATGTTTTGAGCCTCATCAAATAATTTTTTGGCTTCATTTCCATGTTTTTTATGATTGAAAATGCGTGGGTATGCGCCTGTAAGTCCCCACGTCATGAAAAACGGACTCCAATCGATGTACTCTCTTATTTCTTCTAAATTGTAATTATTGAAATAACGATTGCCCAAAAATGTAGGCTCGGTTATTTCTGTATTTTTCCAATCAATTTTCAGTTTATTTTTTCTTGCCTCCTCAATAGAAATGTATTTTGCTTGAGATTGGCGTTTTTTGTGGTCGTCTGCAAGCTGCGTATATTCATCTTTTATATTCTTCGAAAAAGCTGTTTTTGCTTCATCATTTAATAAATTGGACATCACAGGAACTGCCTTTGAAGCATCAACCACATGGATAACCGAACCCGAATAAGCAGGAGCAACTTTTACAGCCGTATGAATGCGAGAAGTAGTAGCACCACCCACCAAAAGAGGAAATTTTAAGCCCTGTTTTTCCATTTGCTGCGCCACAAAAACCATCTCATCAAGCGATGGCGTAATGAGTCCACTAAGTCCAATCACATCAACACTATGATTAACGGCTTCTTTCAAAATTTTGTCAGCCGAAACCATTACACCCAAATCAACAACATCATAATTATTACACGCCAAAACAACACCGACAATATTTTTTCCAATATCATGAACATCACCTTTTACGGTGGCTAACAAAATTTTGCCGTTTTTCTTTACTTCCTGTCCAGAATCACGTAATTTTTGTTTCTCTTCTTCTAAAAAAGGAATTAAATGTGCAACAGCTTGTTTCATCACACGAGCCGATTTTACCACTTGTGGCAAAAACATTTTTCCTGCTCCAAATAAATCTCCTACTACATTCATTCCGTCCATTAAAGCACCCTCAATAACGTGCAAAGGGTGTTCTGCCTTTTGTCTTGCCTCCTCTGTATCTTCGATAATGTAGTCAGTAATTCCGTTTACTAAGGAATATTCAAGGCGTTTTTCTACTGTATTTTCTCGCCATGTTTCGTCTTTTATTCGTTTTTTTCCTTCTCCTCTGTATTTTTCAGCAATATCAACCAAAAGCTCTGTTCCATTTTCAGGATTTTTATTCAAAACTACGTCCTCAACGTATTTCAAAAGTTCTTTATCTACATTATCATACACCTCCAACATTCCAGCATTTACAATTCCCATATCCATTCCAACTTTTATGGCATGATACAAAAATACAGCATGAATAGCTTCACGAACTACATTATTTCCACGAAACGAAAACGAAACATTACTCACACCACCACTTACTTTTGCATGAGGCAAGTTTTGTTTAATCCATTCGGTAGCATTTATAAAATCAACAGCATAATTATTGTGTTCGTCAATTCCTGTTGCAATAGCAAAAATATTAGGGTCAAAAATCAAGTCTTCAGCAGGAAAACCAAGTTCATTTACCCAAATATCATAACTTCTAGCACAAATTTCTGTCTTTCTCTCAAAAGTATCGGCTTGTCCATCTTCATCAAACGCCATAATAATAACGGCAGCACCATAACGACGCACAAGTTTTGCATGTTTGACAAACTCCTCTTTGCCTTCTTTGAGTGAAATAGAATTTACAATTCCTTTTCCTTGCACACATTTCAAACCTGCCTCAATGATTTCCCATTTTGAAGAATCTATCATAATGGGGAGCTTTGCAATATCTGGCTCTGAACCCACCAAATTAAGAAAATGAACCATCGCATTTTGAGAATCTAACATTCCCTCGTCCATATTGATGTCAATAACTTGCGCTCCTCCTTCTACTTGCTGCTTTGCTACATCTAAGGCCTCTTGAAATTTTCCTTCTTTTATCAATCTTGAAAATTTCTTCGAACCTGTAACATTGGTTCTTTCCCCAACATTTACAAAATTTGTATTTCCATCAATCGTAACAGCTTCCAAACCTGACAAACGCATCGCCGTTTTTCGTTCTGGAATCTTGCGAGGTTCGTATTTGGCTGCCTCTTCTGCAATAGCCTCAATGTGGTCTGGCGTAGTCCCACAACAACCACCAACAATATTAAACAGTCCTTCACTAGCAAAATCTTCTAACAAACGAGCCATTTGTGCAGCCGTTTCGTCGTACTGACCAAACTCATTTGGAAGCCCTGCATTCGGATAACAAGACACAAAGCAATTTGCAACCCTTGAAAGTTCACGCATATACGGCTTCATGAGTGCAGCTCCCAAAGCACAATTCAGACCCACAGAAATGACATTTGCATGAGCAATAGAATTGTAAAATGCTTCTGTTGTTTGCCCAGAAAGTGTACGACCACTCGCATCGGTAATTGTTCCTGAAACCATAATCGGCAAACGGTCTGTTTGTGGAATATTTCTATCATCAAAATATTTCTCAACAGCAAAAAGCGCAGCCTTACAGTTTAATGTATCAAAAACAGTTTCTATCAAAATCAAATCCACTCCACCATCAACCAAACCACGAACTTGCTCATAATAAGCCGTTACCAAATCATCAAAAGTAACAGCTCTGTAAGCAGGGTCGTTTACGTCTGGTGAAATAGATGCCGTTCTGTTGGTTGGCCCCATTGCACCAGCTACAAAACGAGGTTTTGTTTCGTGTTCTAATCCTCCAAATTGTGCTGCTGCTTCTTTTGCAAGTTTTGCAGATTCGTAATTGAGTTCGTAGGCTAGTTCTTCCATTCCATAATCAGCCATTGCGATTGTGGTGGCACTAAATGTATTGGTTTCGACAATATCTGCTCCTGCTTCGAAATATTTTTTATGAATATCTCTAATAATATCAGGTTGAGTAATTGATAAAAGGTCGTTATTTCCTTTTACGTCGTGTGTCCAATCTTCAAAACGCTCACTTCTAAAATCTTCTTCTTCTAAAATGTGGCGTTGAATCATTGTTCCCATAGCACCATCTAAAACTAAAATTCGTTCTTTAAGGTGTTTGGTAATTAATTGATGGATATTTATGCTGGTTGATGTATTCATATTTGTAGAAGACACTTTCTAAGTGTCTTGTATTTTTAAAATTTAATATTATAAAAACACTTAGAAAGTGTTTGCTACTTTTCATAGTGTCAAAGGCAAGCCGTTTGACCTACTAATAATTGTAGCGAAATTGGTTATAACGAAATTGGTTTTGCAGGATTTCCCAAAACGGTTTCTTTGGCTTTAATGTTACTCAAAACTACACTTCCTGCTCCAATTCTTGCGCCTTTTCCGATTGTAACACCTGAAATAATAGTTACGCCATTTCCTACAAAAACATCTTCTGCGATTTTTACGCCAGAACCGATATTTGTTCCTATTCCAATTTGTGTAAAGTGTCCTATTTCTACTTCATAATCTAAGGTAGAATTGGCAGCAATGACACAGCCTGTTCCGATTTTGACATCTGCGCCTATCATTGTTCCCATTCCTATCAAAGTTCCGTATCCCATTGTGGCATCGTCGGCAATATGTGCCGTTGAGTGAACAGCTACGGCAGGGTATTTTTTTCTTTGTTTATAGATTTTTTTGATTAATCTTTTTCTGTCTGTGCTGTTTTCTATTGCTACAAAATAATCACATTTTTCATTGATAAGATTAAGCATATCTTCATCATCAGAGTTTCCCATTATCGAAACATGATTTATTTCATTTGGAAATGTAGCTTTTTCAGAAATAGCCTTTTCTTCTTTGTAATCTTCATCAAGAAAACAATAAATTACATTATCAGTACTTTGTAAAACTTCTAAAGCAACTTTTCCAAGTCCTTTTGCGCCTACAATAATGAGAGGTAAAACAGGAGGTAATTCGTTTGAATCAGTAGGGAGAGAATGAATAGAATCCATAAAAATAAAATGCTTTTTTTTTAGAAAAATGAGAAATGTTTGAGCTACAAAGTTACTTTATTTTTGGGCAAAAAAATAACTAGCCCTTTAATGTAAAAAAAATCCCTTCCATATAAAAAATGGGAAGGGATTTTTCAATTATATTTTAAAAAAGTGTTTTTGAATAGTTAAAAAATAAGGAGCTTCAAAAAATTGATTGTTTCCAATCTAGGCACGCTTACTATTCAAGTTTTTACTTTTTGTTTTAATAAAATTTCTGAAAAATGAAGTCATATTAAATTCTGAATAAAAAATTTGAGAAGTTATTTTCTCAATTCAGAAGACTTGTAGAAATTCTAAAAACTGTTTTTACTTATTTACTTACTTGTCCTATATATTTCAAATTGCTTACCAATACCAAAAAACACTAAATTATTTCTTAATTAATTCAAAAAAGTGTATTTAAAGGTAATTAAAGACTGTTTTTGTTTTTTACTTCAATTTTAAAGGATATAACTTTTTTCATTTTGGAAAGGTAATTTTTTCAGTATGAAAAAAAAAGCATAAAAAAACAGAACACTTTTGATGTTCTGTTTTTTTTATATGAATGAAATTCAAAAACTATTTTATTGAGAAATAGAGTAGTTAATGATCTCTTTTGGCATACTTACATTCTCTACTTGATTCTTAAAGTTCATGCGTTGAACGCCTTTTACTTCAATAACCAAACGGTCACCTTCTCTAGCTTTAGCACCAAGGCTAGAAGTATTTGCAGTCTGACCATTAGAATTAACAGTACCTATTACACGCCTTCCTCTAGCAAGAGTAACCGTAAAACCTGATACACGGTAACGAGCATCTTTAGGTAATTGGTCTTTAAAACTAGGGTCTGCAATAGCATTTAAAGTTAATGAGCGAGGACAAGCACCACCTTGTTTCATGTTTAAGCCTCTAGCCTTAACAGTAGGTTTAGGAACCATCTTCACTTTAAATTTTTTAGAGCCAATACGATTTCCACCACTAGATACATTAAGAGTTACACTAGCAGAATTAGGAACAATAATGATACTTCCTTTTCCACCAGAACCATTCTGTACACTACCACCTGAGGCAGTGAATGAAGGCTTGTATTCTACTCCTAAAGCAGGAACTTTTACTTTCAAATCATTACCACACTTCAAATAAAGTGAATTGATAGTACCTGATTCGATTTCAATTACTGGAGAAACAACTGTATATTCTTGTTTTACAGTAAGAGTTGTGTCTTTTCCTGCAGAGTTTTTGATAGTGATAGAACCTTGCCAAGTTTTCTTAGCTCCTTCTACTGTACCACCCGAAGCAGTAAATTCTAAAACACCAACACCTTCACCATCTACACTTACACCACCAGCACTAGACCTCATTGATGGTTTTATTGATGTAGATGTTGCACTGATAAACATTCTAGCTTTGTACTTAGTACCTGCTGCAACTACATTTGATTCAGCAGAAGCCATTGCTTGTACTTTGTCAAATTTGATTTGGAAATCACCAATTTTTTGTTGCATTACATTAATGGCACTTGTTTCTACTTTTACTATATCATTCTCTAATTGAGAAAGAACAGCTAAAGCAGCTACCATTGGAGTATTTTGAAAGTTGATATGTTCCCATTCCATGTTATCATATTTTGGGCTTGCATACTCTTTCATATCCTTTCTTTCAGGAGCTAAAGGAGTGTTTATTTCATCTTTCAAATCTTCTGGAGACATTGCTATAATTTCTTTTGCAAAAGCATTCATTTGGTCTTGAAGTGTCCAAGCAAAACCTGTTTTAGATTCGCCTTCGCCAAGCATAATACGATTAATATCATCGTAATCCTTGTCTTTTGCGTATCTACTTGTTTCTGGATCTACTTCACCACCTGCTTCTATAACAGCATTTCTCACTTTTCCGATTTCATCAAGCATTTTTTGGGTACGTGCTTTGATTTTGTTGGCTGTTGCTATGTACGCCAAATCTTTAGCATTATTACCACTTTCATCTGCTTGCGCTTTCATAGATTCAATAATCTTATTATTGGTATCTTGAGAGATTGTTTTAGCACTTTGAAGACTTTTATCTATAAAATAGAATTTTTCAAGTACTTCGTTTTGAACCTGTAGGGCAAGAAGAGCAGTAAGTACGAGGTACATCATACCAATCATCCGTTGCCTTGGGGTTTCTTTTCCACCACCTGCCATAGTTTTTTATGATTTTTGGTTAATAATAATTTAAAATAATATTGAAATTTAATTCAGATTCGTATTTAACGTAAGAATTAACCTTTCATTGCAGTAAGCATATTGCCATATACCTTGTTAAGGGTAGTGATGTTTGTTGTCAATTTAGACATTTGTTGCTTGAATACTTGAGATTCTTTGCTTGCATCTGCCATACTTTCCATAGCTTGAGTAAGATTGCTATAGAATTTGTTCATTGCTTTCAAGTGACTGTTAGCATCTTTCAATTCCATTTCATATACAGCATTCAAACCAGCAAGGTTTTTAGTGATTGCTTGTACTTGAATGTGATATTCTTTAGCATCTTTAGCAGCATTAGACATTTCGCCCATTGCAGATACAGTAGAAGAGTATGCAGAATTAAGACTTGTAAGCGACTTAGATGCTTGTTTCAAGTTGTTAGAATAGTCATTTGTAGAGTTTACAGCTTCTGTAATGCTTTTCATACGAGTAGCTGTATCATTCAAAGACTGAATGCCTTGTCCAAAACGCTTGAATGAATCAGCAGAAAGATTAGCTTCTCCTAACATTTTGTCAAGACCTGCCATAACAGCAACATCTTTACCATTGTCACCTTTTTTAGGAGCAACAGCTTTTACATTTGGGTCTGCCAAACCTGGATATACAAGTTCCCACTCATAGTGAGGATCTGCTGGAGGTGCTGGTTCGAATACACCCATAAAGAAGATAACTGCTTCTGTGATTAGACCTACAGTAAGCATGATACCTGCACCTTCCCAGTGCATGATTTTAAATAATGCACCTAAAATTACTACAGATGCACCTGCACTAGTAAGTTTTGGTACGATTGTACGATAAAAACGTTGGAGTCCTGTTTCTTGTTGAGCCATAATTCAAACGATTGTTAGAGTTGAGAGTTGATTTATAAAAAGAAGTTAAAATTTCAATGGATTAAAGATACATAAATAGATTTATATAAAAAAGATTTTTTTTTAATTATAGTTCCATATTTCAATAATATTACTGTTTTGACAACTGTCTTATAATATTGAGTTGGTTTATAATTATTGATATAATCCTATGAATGTATATTTATGGTTTAGTCAAAGTATTGATAGATAAGAGTTTAATTGCTTTTTTATCAAAAAAAAGGCATAAAAAACGTTTATCTGAATAGTTTGAATAGCCTAAATAAGTCATTTATTTGGAATGTTCCAAAGATTTTGTAAAAAAAATATCTTTAAATTGAATAATTTAGAATGATTCAATTATAATCGACAAGCATTGAATATTTGAATTTGTGCCTTTCTTCTAATTTTTTTTGAAATAAGAAGGTAAAGTAAAGAATAAAGATAATAAAATATAGAGTTTGTACTTTGTTGTAATTTTTAATTTCTGCATCATAACAGAATTAATATTTCAACATTAACTTTTTATTTTAATAGAATCCAAAAATTCATTTATTATTTATGATTGAAGACTTTCTTCTAAAGAAGAATAAATAGTTTGATTATAAAATCTTCGTAAATTTGTAATAAAAAAATAGATTATACAAGTGTTTTCTGAAAAATGCAGAATTTTTTTTTGTATTCTTTTTTTTAGGGTATTTTTATTAAACCCATTGACAGGTTTTATACTTTCTTTTTCTTTTAAAAAGATATTATTTCTTAACACAAATATCATAACTATTTTTCACACTTTATATATAGAAGGCTGTTCTTTCGTTCAATACATAGATTCAAACAAATTAATAGTCATTTATTCTCGATAAAACACAAAACTGTTTTGTAATAAAAAACCTCATCTTTATATAAAAGATGAGGTTTTTTAAATTTGTTTTTTATTATTGTCTATTAGAATTCCATTCCAGAAGAACGACCTAAGTAAGTCATTACACAACGGAAACCTGTATAAGCTGTTACAGAATCTTGGTATTGATAATTACGAGTACCTGTTTCGATAAAGAAAGCAATATCTTTCCAAGAACCACCACGAACCAATTTACGAGGTTCGCTATCATCAATAAATGTAGGATTCAAATCCCAAATAAGTGGCATTGCATTAGGAGCATAAGCATCGTTACACCATTCGGCAACATTTCCAGCCATATCATAAAGCCCAAAATCATTAGGAAAATATGCACCTACTGGGTTTGTATATTGGAAACCATCATCGTAATAGTTACCACGCCCTGGTTTGAAGTTGGCAAGCGCACAACCTTTAGCATTTCTTGTGTAAGGACCACCCCAAGGGTATTTAGCTACATCACGCCCACCACGAGAAGCATATTCCCATTCAGCCTCTGACGGCAAACGGAACATAGGAACAGGAAATTTACCTTGCCCCTCTCTTGCTTCATTCATAAATTTGGTTCTCCACCCACAAAATGCTTTAGAAGCAAACCAACTAACTCCTACTACTGGATAATCATCATAAGCAGGGTGAGCATAATAATTTTCTGTCATTGGGTCGCCATAATGATGTGTAAAGTTTGTCATCCAAACTGTTGTATCAGGGTAAAAGCGTTCTTTTATTTCTTCTTCTGACAAAATTTCTCCATCTACTGAATCTGGGTTTTCTGTCATCTCATCAATAAACTGACGATATTCGTTGTTTGTGATTTCTGTTTGGTCCATATAAAACCCACCGATTGTAATCTGACGGTTCATATTTATTTTTGAAGACAAGATGTCTTGGTCTGCTTGTCCCATGTGGAATGTTCCAGCAGGAACTACAATCATTCCATAAGGAACTTCTTGCCTCCAGCCTTCACGTCCGAGGACACCTGTGAGTTCTCCATTTTCTTGTAGTTTAGCTAAATTGCCACTACCACCACAGCTTTGAAGAAAAAGGGCAGCAGTTACACCTAAAAGGACAGCCCAAATTGTACGAGTTGTACGGATTTTTTGTATCATGTTCGTAGTCATGTTCAGTTTTCTTGTTATTAAAGGTCAAGAACACATCTATTTTAAACTTTCATTTTATTGCTTTAGCATTTTATTGCTTTAGTTAAATATATGAATAATCAAGTTATAGATTTGTTTTGTGATGAGTTTCTTAAAAATTAAGGTAGTATGTTTTAAATACTAGAGAGCAAACTTATTGAATCAGATTTTTGGTCAGATTTATTTTTTGATTAAGTAAGCATAAAATAATAATGCCACAAATAACCTGTTTATTGTTTAAATGCTCAAATTGAGAATTAAGTTTAGTGGGTTATTGCTCTATAATAGATACTATTATTATTTGTTACTGTTATACTAATAACTAGATTTTGGAGAGATTAGTATAGTTTTACCGAAATATTTCTCAAATTTATCGAAATTTTTTGTGTATTCGTCGAATCTAGCCAACTTTTTTTTAGTCTTTTATCAAAAAAGTGAATTATAAGGCAAAAAGCAAATTATTCAATAGATTATTTGGTAATTTTTTATTTTTAATATAAAATCTTTCAATGGTTTTTTGGTAATTAGCCCTAAAAAGTCAAAATTTTGATAGAGTTATATTTTTCTATTTTTACTAAAAACGAAAACGAGGTGTTCGTATTGTAGGCAAAATTTTAGGTTTGGGAGATGGGAGGCGATAACCTATCGAAATTTCATGTGAAGTAGGCTGTTTTGCATCTTTTCCACTGGTTACCAAATCTAATGAATATGTAATTCTGAGGTCTTTATTTTCTAATACATTAACGCCCAAAATCAAAATTCCTGCATCAAGTGAGTTAGAAGCTCTTGCCGAAATCCCACCAAAATAAGTTTCATCATAATTTAATAAAATACTTCCTTCATAAGATAAAGCTCCAGAAGTAAATTTTAAAATAGCCGATGGTTGTAACATAAGAGAAGGAGAAATATCAAAACTGCTTCCTCCCATTAAATAAATATGAGGTTTTAGAGAAGTAATATTAATTCCAGTACTATAATCAAAGCTAGATTGTAGCAAATGATTTGTACTCAAACCAACATAATATCCTTTTGTAGATTGATAATACAAACCTACTGCAAAATCGGGTTGAAATTGATTTTCTACTCCTGTACTAGGAATATTGGGGTCATTTTCTTGGTTGGGACGATACTGACTAAAATCGATGCGTTGATTATACATTCCTCCACGTAAGCCCAAAGAAATTCGGTCTTTATTTTTCAAACTAAAATGATAAGAATACGAAAGTTGAATTTCGGTACTACTCAAAGGACCTATTTTATCATTTGCGATATGAAGACCAACACCACTGCTGATGCGATTGAGGGGCATGCTTACAAAACCAACTTGTGAGCTAGGCGCACCACCGTCATCAAAAGTAGGCGAGTAGTTTATCCATTGGCTTCTATGAAAAATACCCATGGTTGTATAGTCTGCATTACTCCCTGCTGTTGCTGGGTTGAAATAAAGACTATTAAACATATATTGGCTAAATTGTGCGTCTTGTTGAGCAAAAACAGTCGTACTTAGAAAAGATAGAAAAAATGTAGCAAAAACAAATGCTAGGTTAAAAAATGAGCTAAAAATAGAAAGATAATATTTTTTCATGATTCAGTTATATTATAGGTAGGATAAAAAAATAATTAGAGGCAAAAAACGATTTGATATTTTAATCAAATAATGAAAATTATAGATTCAGAAAGATTTTCAAATAACAAAATGATTTATAATTTTATCCTTATTATTCTGATTGACTATTAGAATGAATATGCTAAGTTAATAAACTTTTCAAAAAATAAACTCAAAGTACAAACAAATCCATAAAAAATTCCACTCTTTAACAATTAAATTGATTAAAAGGTGGAATTTAAAGCAAAAATAAAACTCTATTGCTTATTTACTTAGTGCTTTTTTAACTTAGAACTCCTTGGGCATTGCCAAAGCCAAAATAAAATAAACAAGAATAGGAGAGCCTACTCCAAAAAATGTAAATAAAACAAATGCCATACGAATCAAATTGCTATCCCAGCCAAAAGCCTCTGCAATTCCTCCACAAACACCTGCTATAACTGAGTCATAAGTAGATTTTGCAAGTTTCATAAAAGAAAACTATTTTTAGTGACTAATATTTTAAAAGAAAGATGTTTGTTCTGCTAGTACAACTAGACACATCTCTACACCCAATCTACGAAAAAATGTTATGCAAGGTTACAAAAAAAACAATTCTGTAATAAAAAAAACAACTCTACTGTTTCACAATTAGTTTTAAGTGTAAAGTAAAAATAGATTTTTAGAGCATGTTTAATAAAAAAATATACTCTTGTAAATGTGTTTAATCACATAAATGATAGTATTTTTTGGCAGTATTTTTAGAAGGCTGTCAATAGTTGAAAAAAATTGTCAGAGTAAACTATTATTAGACTTATTTTGGATTAGCAAAAACTACTGACAAAATTTTTATTGAACATGCCTTGTAGATTTTTTATATCAAAAGCAAAAAGCCAAAAACTTTGTATATTTAGCCTTTCTTCTTGAAATTTTGGCAATGATATTTATAGAATTTTAATTTATTTTTTATGATAGAATGGCAAATTATTTTTCAAATTGCTTTAGGAATTAGCCTTATTTTACAAGGTTGTTTTTTGGTAGTCATCTTTAAATTGATTTTTTGCAAAAAAAATAATTCTGTTGAGAAAACCAACCCAAAATCTGTTTCTCTAGTGATTGCAGCCAGAAATGAAGCCCATAATTTAGAAAAATTATTTTATACTATTTTTAATCAAAGCTATACTAATTTTGAAGTAATTATAGTCAATGACCGTTCTGATGACAACTCATTATCCATTTTAAAAAAATTAAAAAAGAACAATCCCACAAAAAAAATTCGTTTTATTTCTATTACAGAAAAACCTCAAAATTGGAATGGAAAAAAACATGCTTTACAGCTCGGAATAAAAGCAGCCAAAAATGAAATTATTTTACTGACAGATGCAGACTGTTTGCCCAAAGATAAATTCTGGATAGAAAAAATGGCAAATTCATTTCAAAATTATAATAAAAAAATAAATACTGTTTTAGGAATTTCATTGTATAAAAAAGAAAAAAAGAATTTTCCTTATGCTATTTTGCATTGGTTTATTCAGAATGAAACTCTCATTACAGCACTCCAATATATTTCTTTTGCTAATTTTGGAATGGCTTATATGGGGGTAGGACGAAATTTGGCGTATAAAAAAAATGTTTTTTGGGAGAATAAAAAGAATAAAGACAAAACAAGTTTTGAAAAAATAGCTTCTCAAATGGGAGGAGATGATGATTTAATTTTTTCTGAAAAACGTTTTTATAAAAATGTAACTATTTGCTTGCAGGCGCAAACAGAAACTAAAGCTCCTCAAAATTTTAGAGAATGGCTGGCTCAAAAACGACGGCATTTGGCTGTTGGTACAAAGTATTCATTGCGTCAGAAAGTTATTTCAAGTATTTATCCATGGAGTATCTTTTTTTGGTATTTTGCATTGATTGGATTTTTAATAAATAATTTTTATGAAGTTTTAGGCTTTGAATTACTGCGTCAGTTGCTTTTTTTTAGTATTTTGCGTATATTTTACAACCAAATACAAAACAATTACGTTTCAGAGCGTTCTGATTATCTAAAAAAATACAAAGACTTTTTTAAGGAGTTTTTTATTACTTTTTTAGGTTTTGAATTTGTATTTATTTTATATTATTTTGTGATAGGAATAGGAACTGTTTTTTTCCCTCCTACATCTTGGAAATAATCTTTAATAAAATTAATTCTTAAAAAAATGTGTCAAAATGACCATTTCTTACTTCATTTTGATTTATGGATTAAAAATAGCTAGTTTACAAATAGACAGAACAAAAATTAGTTCTCATATATTGAGAATAGCATCACCAAAAAAGTATTTATTACACCTCTATTGATGAAAGATAATAAAAAAAATTCCGAAAAATCAGAAAAAAACAAAAACAAAAATCCTTTATCCAATGCTGATAATAAGGAATTTTCGGATAAAGCATTAAAAGATTTTGATTTGATTGATTTGGCAGTAAAAGGCGACCAACAGGCGTATGCAGAGCTAATGAATCGATACAAAAATTCAGTCTATTTTATGCTCCTCAAAATGGTCAAGAATACAGATGATGCCGAAGATTTGACGGTAGAAGCATTTACAAAAGCATTTAAGAGCCTCAAAAAATTTAAAAAAGAATATACATTTAGTACTTGGCTTTTCCGAATTGCAACAAATAATTGTATTGATTTTATCCGAAAGAAAAAATTAGAAACGCTAAGTTTGCATACACCATATAAAAATGATTCGGGAGAACAAATTCAAATGGACGTACCAGACAAAAACCTTACACCACAAGAGGCTGCCATCAGAACACAAAAAATAGAAATTATACGAAACTTTGTCGAACAACTCCCTCCAAAATATAAAAGGTTGGTAGAACTACGCTATTTTAAAGAGCTTTCTTATGATGAAATAGCCAAAGAACTTCAAGCTCCTTTAGGAACTGTAAAGGCGCAATTACACCGAGCTAGGGAGTTGATGTATGATTTGGTAAAAAATAAGCGTGATGTAATTTAGCACTAACCCTCTAAGGTTTTCAAAAAACCTTAGAGGGTTTTGTTTATTTTACTGCAACTGTATTTTCTTCATATTTAGAAGGGCATTTCAAAAGAATATCAGTAACAACAAACTGTTGTTTTGTTTCAATACTTTCATATCTTCCAATCACAACAACTTTTTCAGAACGCTTAAAATCAGTCATCGAAGGAGGAGGGGTACTGGTAATGACACGCTGCTTTTTTCCTTTTTCATCAATAAGCTCAAATGCCATAAAATTTGCATCTGCCATCGGATTATATTCAATTCCGATTACTTCTCCACGAGCATCTCTAGGAAGCTCGCCCACCACATGAATTTTGTTGTCATCGCCCTCTTCAGCAATAGAAAGAGCTTTATCAAAATCTACATACTGACTAGCATTTTCACTAGAGCTGACAAAAATTCCGATACCAACAGCAAGAATAACAAGCACAATTATATGTGAAATTTTCATAGTTTTTTATTTTTTAAATAATAAATTGAATTAAAGAACTTTATGAGTTGTGTTTTTACTTTTTCTTTCCGAAAATACCAAATCTTCTAGTTTTTTGAGTTTGGCTTCCGTAATTACCAAAAAGACCACAATTCCTGCAAAAATGGTAGTCAGAACAGCTACCACAACATAAATCTTTCCATTTTCTCTAAAAATATCAGCCATCAAAACGTCTGAATTTTCGTAATCTCGTTGAGTAATAGGAATTTTGCCATTCTTAGTAGCTTGTTTTTCTGTATTGGTATTATTTGTTTGAGCAATGAGAAGCAAAGGAGAAAAAGCAAGAGAGCAAAAAAGCAAGAGTAAATATATATTTTTCATTTGAGAATATGTTTTTGTACAACAGACCGAAAATCTGTTTAAAAGGTATTATTTTAATTCAATAAATTGAGAGAGCTGTTAGGAATAGAAATTAAATCAATGACTATTTTACAATATAACTTATTGTTATTCAGTGTTTTGTATTCGTGGTTTGTAATTGATACTTATATAATTAATCAAAAAGAGTTTTATATTCAATTCTTCGCATTCTTACACGAATTTGAGCCACCCAAACTCCCAAAAGTGTCCAGCCAATAATGGCAATATAGAATACTTTTTTTAAGTCATTATCATAATCATAGGCACTAAAAGCAGGGTTTCCTTCTGCCCCAGGGTGCATTGAGAAGACCATTCTAGGCAAAATATAAATAAGTGGAATATAAGTAGCAAACGCAAAAATATTAAAAACAGCACTAATTCTGCCTCTTTTTTCATCGTCTGGTAATGCGCTACGCAAGAGTAAATAGCCAAAATAAATCAGTAGAGCAATAGCAGAAGCATTTTGTTTTGGGTCGCCACTCCAAAACTGTCCCCATGTAAATTGCGCCCACCACATTCCTGTCAAGATTCCCAGTACTCCAAAAGCAATTCCAGAGTTGGCTAATTCTACTGCCCAATCATCATGTTTTGGGTTAGATGTTTTGAGGTACATTATTGAATAAATGACTGAAGCCAAAAGCATCAAAAGCATTCCAAACCACATCGGAACGTGGAAAAATAGATTTCTGATACTCTCATTCAGAATATTTAATCTAGGAACTTCAATCAAAAGCCCTCCAATAATTGTATAAAAAAGGATAATTACAGAAGCAATTTTCCACCAATGTTTTTTGAGTAAATTCATTTTAATTATGTAGCACACCTTTTATGAGGTGTGTATAAAGTAAGATATACTTTAGTGTGTGAAAATAATATTTCACAAAATTACAACTCAAAACATCAAAGAACAAAAATAGTGCATAAAAGAAAGGCTAAAAGTTTATAAAAAAAAAACAAAATCTAAGACATAAAAAAGCCGTTGCATATCATTCCGATAATGCAACGGTAGAATTTTTAGTTTTGTCAGAAAGCCCCCTCTCCGAAAATAACTAAATGAAAACCTTTATTGTACTATAAAAATACAGCTATTTTATAATAAAAGCAAGTTTTTACTAAAAAAACTTATTTAGTATAAATAATTTGTTAGAAATCTACTTAAATGATTGATTGCTAGGCGTTTTGTTTGATGATGTTTTTTTAACATTACAATGTATAATTAGGATTTTTTTGAGATTTAAAAGTAACTTTGTCATACCAAATAGCTTTAGGATAAGTCGTTCAGAATTTGGTTATTTTTTCGTGTAGTTTTGTAATTATGATTTTCAAAAATGTAGTATATTTTAGCTACGCAGCTTTTTTTTCTAAAAAAACAAACTGATTTTAAATAATCATTTTTTATACGAAGAATTTTTCAAATTCTGAACAGCCTAGCTTTAGAGTTAGGAATTTAGCAAAATGCTTGAAGAATCAAATTTTATTTTTGGATACAAATTTGTGCAAATTTTTAGAAAGGAAATCAAAGGAATAAAACAATAAATTGAAGGCTTGCGTTACACTCTTAAAATGCCTTTTAAATTATTTGGAGTGTAATAAAAAATATCAAAATTAATTAAAAAAAAAGCCTTAACTAACTTGTTTAGAATGAATAACTTATTACCTTTGCAGCCTTATCAAAAAATTAGTTAATTAGAATAACTCAAAAATAATTAACAAATTCAAAATTATTACAAATAAAATATAAGCCTATGTATTGGACACTCGAACTTGCATCTTATTTAGAAGATGCTCCTTGGCCAGCCACTAAAGACGAACTAATTGATTATGGGACACGTACAGGTGCGCCTATGGAAGTTGTCGAAAACCTACAAGACTTAGAAGATGATGGTGAGCCTTATGAAAACATTGAAGAAATTTGGCCAGATTATCCTACTAAAGACGACTTCTTTTTTAACGAAGATGAATATTAATTTTTAAATTAAGTCAATAATCGAATCCTATAAACTTCATTTTGATTACTTTTGTATCGAAATGAAGTTTTTTTATTTTTAATTAACCGTCAACGAGGTTAAAACCGTCGTTGAGGATTATGTTCCAATTATGACAACCCTACAAAACGACCTACTTTTAAGAACAGCAAGAGGAGAACAAACAGAACGTGCGCCTGTCTGGACAATGCGCCAAGCTGGAAGAATCTTGCCAGAATATAGAGCATTAAGAGCAAAATTAAGTGGATTTATTGAGCTTGTAACTACGCCACATTTGGCAGCCGAAGTGACCATTCAGCCTGTCGATAGATTGGGAGTAGATGCAGCTATCATTTTTTCAGATATTTTGGTAATTCCTGAAGCCATGGGATTGCCTTATGAAATGATTGAAAAAGTAGGACCTAATTTTCCTCAAACTATCAAAACAGAAAGTGATGTCAAAAAAATGACTACTGATGGCATAGAGGAAAAATTGAGTTATGTAATGGAAGCCATTTCTATTACTAAAAAAGAATTGAACGGACGTGTTCCTTTGATTGGTTTTGCTGGTGCGCCTTTCACGCTTTTTTGTTATATGATAGAAGGAAAAGGCTCAAAAACATTTTCAAAACCTCGTGGTCTTTTGTATGAAAACCCAAAATTAGCGCATCAATTATTACAAAAAATAACAGATTCGACAATCATTTATCTAAAAGCGCAAATAAAAGCAGGAGCAGATATTGTACAGATTTTTGACTCTTGGGCTGGTGTTTTGGGATTAGAATTATACAAAGAATTTAGTTTGAAATATATTCAGCAAATTGTAGATGCCATTGATGAAGTGCCGACGATTGTTTTTGGAAAAGACCAACATGCAGCAAGAGCCGATTTTGGAAAACTAAATTGTAATGTTGTTGGAATGGATTGGACAATGCCGATTGAAGAATCAAGAAAATTGATAGGAAATGATAAAGTTTTGCAAGGAAATCTTGACCCTTGTGTTTTGTATGGTTCGTATGAAACGATAGAAGCAGAAACGAAGAAAATGCTTACTTCTTTCGGAAAAGGAAAACACATTGCCAATCTAGGACACGGAGTTTATCCAGATTTAGATTTTAATAAAGTCAAGCATTTTATTGATACAGTAAAGGCTTGGAAATATTAGGAAAAAACAAAAAGGATTTAAAGTTTTGATGCTTTAAATCCTTTTTTTTGTGAAAATGCTATTTTAGGAAAAGACAAGCCATTTTATCTACAAATGAAGCTATTTACCGTTGCTCGTATTTCCACGATTAAAACTCATAACTCAAAAAGTAGCTAAATCCAAGATTTACAGGCTTATCATTTTGCCCAAAACCTGCAATCGTTGTTGGTTTGGCAAGTACATCTTTTGGCTGACTTACTTGCATTCTAATTTTGAATAAATAACTCATATAAATATGAGATAAAAATCCTTTTCTAGCTAGATTTACTTTCATTCCTGCATTTATTTCTGCCCAGCTAAAAGCCATATTATCTTCATTTACTTGTCTTGAAAAACGAATTTTATCAGTATCAACAGCTTCCAAATCCCAATAACGGTCGTCAATAGCATAACTCAATTTATGTGAAAAATTAGCAAAGCCATATTTTGCTCCCAATACAATCGCTTCTCTGTCCAAAAGGCGATGTAAAACATTATATTCTACTCCGATTGTACCAAAATAACCTGTATTTTGATATTCAAATGAATTAGGAATTTCTTTAAAAGAAAGTGCATCTCCGTAGCCTCCCTCCAAAACAAGAAACCAAACGTTGTTGAAAGTAATTTCAGCATTTCCATTAAAACGCAAAATATTTGGGTTGCGAGCATTATTAATCATCGACCAAAGGTCTAGACCTACACGAAATGAAATAGGTGTATAATCAACAGGAGGTTTGGGTTCTTTTTTCTTTTTTACAATTACTTGTGTGGTATCAGTTGTAGTAATTTGAGCAAAAATGGTATTTATTCCAAAAAAAGAAATAAATAATAGTAGTGTTAAAAAAGATTGTATTAGAGAATTAGAATATCGTTTTTTCATTATTTTAGTATAATTAAATCTATTTTTCAATAGATATAGAAGGTCTGTTTTACTTTTTTGTTATCGAATAATTTTGATATGAGGTTTGTTATCTTGCAACTCTTTTAATTCTGTTTGCAAAATCTCAACATCAGTAAAAGTATGATACAGAATTTCTAAGTTATTAATTGCTTCATCATAACCACAATCGGGAGGCAAAACCTCAACATTTACTTTATATTTCATTGTGAGTGTGTCTTGAATGGTATCAAGCACCGAATTTATGTTTCGATATTTATAGAAAACAAACATTGTGGTATCTACACGAGTAAAAATAGGCAGTTCGAATATTTCTTTGGTTTCGGTAGGGCTATAATCCAAAGCTGTGGGCATTGCTTCATTTGTGCGAGTAAAAACACCTACAATTTGAGAAAAAGTAGTGTCTATTGCTTCTTGACTTTCATCTGTAGCATAAAAAGAAATGGCAGCAAATTGTACATTATCACTTATAAAAGTACAATTTTCGCAGCTAGAAAGTAGAAAAGGAAGGCAAATGACAGAACTATATATAATTCGTAAAAAAATCTTGTGCATAAAATTAAGTTTAAAATAATTTGTAGCCACAAAAGTAACAAAGAGTTTGCTAACTCTCTCTAAAGTAGTTCTCTAATTTTGATTTTTTATAGAAAAATAGAGATAATGACTATTCAAAATCCACTTCCCTAACATTTTTGTTTGTTCTTATTCTTTCTACTTGATTTCTCATTGTATTTCGAAGTAAATCACCATTTTTTATTCCTGCCAAAGAAATTGTTGGGTTTGTTCGGTCAGATGAAGTAATTTCGATGACCGAAAGCCCTACTAACCTTTGTAAAAAAGGTTCAATCAAACGAATATCTTTGATTCTATATAATTCTATTTCATCGGTTGTGCGTGTCAAAACTCCTGTTTTTATGATAAGTCTTTCGGTTGTGAGTGTGTAATCAGTAAAGCGAGTATCCAAAATTTTTATAAAAATAATAGTTATAGGAATGAATATACTTGCCACCAAGACGACCCAAAAAAAGATGTCCAATGTTACTTTTTGTTGTCCACTTGTCCACAAATAAATAATTAAAGCAGGAAGAATAATTCCAATAACTGCCCAAATAATAATTTTTCCTAGATGCAAAAACCAAGAAGGCGAACCATTCCATAGTGTTTGTTCGGAAGCAGAATGATGTGAAATATTTGATGGATTTGGTGTATTCATTTCAAAAAAAGGCTTTAAATTAATAGAATTATGACTAACAATGAAGTAAGATAAGGTAGAATAAAATATATTTGTACTCAGATTATGAATAGATTATAATCTCATTGCAAAAATAAGAATATTTGAAAGATTAATCTCTTTCAAAAAATCAATATTTTAGATATACGTTTAAAACATACGAAAAAATGGGTAGAAAAAAAATGATGCGTTTTGAAGAAAATTTGGAGCGTTATAATGTATTACAAAGTGAAGATGAATCATACACAAAACTAAAAGGAAATTGGAACAAAATACATTTTCCTTCAGCGCAACCTATTGTTTTAGAGTTGGCTTGTGGTTATGGTGAGTATAGTGTGGGGCTAGGAAAAGTTTATCCAACCAAAAATTTTGTAGGTGTAGATGTAAAAGGAGATAGATTGTGGCGAGGAAGTACAGAAGCATTGAATAATGATTCTTTGAATGTTGCTTTTTTGCGTGCCGAAATTCAGCAATTAGATACTTTTTTTGAAGAAGATGAAGTAAGTGAAATTTGGGTAGTTCATCCAGACCCTCGCCCAAGAAAACGGGACATCAAACGCCGTCTTACTAATTCTCGTTTTTTGGATATGTATCAAAAAATTCTGAAAAAAGATGGAATTGTTCACATCAAAACAGATGACGATGCTTTGTTTGATTATACTTTAGAGGAGTTAGAAAAATACAAAATCAAAAATTTATTATTGACTAGGGATTTGCACAATTCACCTCTTTCTGCTCAACATCACGGAATAAGCACACGCTACGAACGAAGAGCGCAAAAACAAGGTTTAAAAATTAATTATTTGCGTTTTGAATTTGAATGAAACAAGGTGAAAGTAAAAAACGAGCCTACAAAATAAATCTTGTAGGCTCGTTTTAATTAAATTTTTAGACTTTGGATTAAGTTGCTTTCACTAACTCAACAGCACCACAAATGGCAGCCGTAATTTCATCTATTTGCCCTACTCCTTCAATGACATGAAGTTTGTCTTGTTTTTTGTAATAATCTGCTACAATTTCGGTTTCGTTGCGATAAACTTGCACACGATTTCGAATTAGGTCTTCTTTTTGGTCATCTACTCTGCCTGAAGTTTTGCCTCTTTCCAGTAAGCGTTTTACGAGTTCTTCTTCATCTACATGCAAAGAAAGAACAGCGTTGATGCTTTCATTATGAGATTTGAGAAGTTGGTCTAATGCTTCTGCTTGATTGGTCGTGCGAGGAAATCCATCAAAAATAATTCCTTTTGCACCTGTGTTTTCTTTGAGCTTGTTCTCTATCATTCCAATTACCACTTCATCAGGAACTAGATTTCCTTTACTCATATATTCTTCGGCTTTTTTTCCGAGCGGTGTTTCGGCTTTTCTTTCTGCACGTAGCAAATCTCCAGTAGAAATATGTATTAAATTATATTTTTCTACAAGATGTTGGCTTTGTGTTCCTTTTCCTGCACCTGGAGGGCCGAATAAAATTAAATTTAGCATAGGTTTGACTATTTTATAAGGTATTTTATATAGTGTATTTTTATAAAATTATTCATTTACAAAACTCAAATACATTATTGAAATAGCTCGCCAATTATTATTTTGAACTATTATAAAAAAACTAGCATATATATCCATTTATTTTTTAATCAAAATAGGATAATATAAATTGAGTGTAATTGAATCAATAAATCAACTTTAGATTAGATTTAAGAAACTAAATGTAAGAAGCAAGTGTGTTAAATCCAAATATTGAATATGAAATTAGTGTAAAAGCTCTTTTATTTGTTCTATTTCGTTATTTTATCTATAAAAATATCCAGATTTTGGATTACTTCTTCTGAAACCTTGTCAGTGTTTATCCAAGTTTGGACACTTCCTTTATAAATCATTCCTAAATAAGAAGCAGTTTCTCTAAATGGCATTTCAAACTCTTTTTCTATTGCCAAAACAGAATCTTTATCCGAGCCACAATTTATCATTGCCATCTGTTTTCCTCTTAGTTTTCGTCCTGTTTCCTTTTCAATCTTTAGGCAATCTGTAATTCTGTCAAAAAAAGACTTCATAATTCCAGACATAGCATACCAATAAATGGGAGTTGCAAAAATAATCAAATCATATTCAACAACTCTTCTCATTAAAGGTAAAAAATCATCTCCTTTGTTTCTTGAATCATATTCATAATTTGAAATAGTATAATTTTTCAAATCAACAAAATCACACTTTATTTTTTCTTGAATATAATTAACAACCTTATTTGTATTGCCACTTTTTCGTGCGCTTCCTTGAATGATGAGAGTTTTCATTGTTGAGATTGTTTTTTTAACGTGAACTCGGTATTTAACTTTTTAAATATCATCTTTTTAAAGATACTTATTATTTCTATACAATAGGGTAGCATAAACTTTAGCTTTCATAAAATAACTACCTCACAACTCCTAACCTAAAGGTTAGGGTATATTTTGGTACGCCAAAGCATAGACTACAAAGCGAAATAATACCGAGTTCACGTTGTTTTAGTAAAGTATTTTTTCAAAAATACGACAAAAAAAAGCAGTTATAAAATCTATAACTGCATAAATTAGTAAAAGAATAGCATAACAATTTATTTTGTTCTCATTTGGATATTTTAATTTAATCTTGAACGAAGCTCTTCAATTTGGTCTTTCAATTTGGGTTGAAAAGGATGAATTTGGTAGAGTTTTTCGAGAGTATTAAGTACTCCATGTTCATCACCAATTTCAGAATAAATAGTAGCAAGACCTGCTAAAGCTCCAAAATGCCTATTTTCTAAATCTAATGTTTGATGAATATCATCAATAGCTGCTTTATAATTTCCTCTTAGATAAAATGCCGTTGCACGTTTGTTCCAGCCTTCTGCAAAGTTTGGAACTTTATTGACTACTTTTGTAAAAACATTAATTGCATCAGTATAATCTCCTTTTGATAGACTTTCAGTGCCTAGCCTTACCAATGTATTCATTTCTACATTTCCAGTATTAAGCCATATATTCCAAATCTGGGTTAAGATAGCTTCTATACGAGCTGGCGAATGGGCTGTATATAATTGCGTGAAAAGTCGGTCTAATATTTTATTATCTTGTTTCATAATTGATTGTTATTGTTATAAATTAATAAGAACGCTAATTTTTTTGATAAAATCACATGCCTATTTTTTATATTTAAACCAAATTTTTAACCAAAAAGTTGTCTTTGTTTGAAAAGTTATGTTTTTTATTGTAAAAATACATAAATGTATTTTGCTTATTTTGTCTTTGTTGATTGTTCAAAATAATTTTTTATTCAATTTTAGGAGGTTTTGGGGAACTATTTTACAAAAAGGGTAACATTTTTTAAAAAAAACACTTTTATTTTCAATAAAATTGAATTTATATGTGCAAAGTGTTGATATATTTTATAATTTTGCCCTTAATTATTTTACAGGTATTTTAAAGATATTTTGCAAACTTGTTTATTATAGATTTGCATAAGTTAGAAATATAGGAATCATTAGCTATAGCCAAAGCACAATGAACATAAAAACTCGTAAAGGATTCGACATCAAACTTGTAGGCAAAGCTGCACTACAAATAGGAACTGCCGAGCAATCCGAAATTTTTGCCATAAAGCCTACCGATTTTGTAGGTATGCATCGCCCAAAAGTGATAGTACGTGAGGGTGATGTAGTAAAAGCTGGAACACCTCTTTTCTTTGATAAAAAATTAGAGAAGGCTCTTTATACTTCGCCTGTAAGTGGTGAAGTGGTGGAGGTAAAGCGTGGAGATAAGCGTAAATTGTTAGAAATAAAGATTTTAGCAGACAAGCAAATCGAATACGAAAACTTTACAAAGTATAGCGTATCTGATATGGCAAATCTGAAGGGTGAAGATGTAAAAGAATCACTTTTGAAAAGTGGAGCTTGGATAAACATTATTCAACGCCCTTATGGTATTGTTGCTGACCCTGATGAAGCTCCTCGTGCGATTTTTATTTCAGCTTTTGATTCAAGTCCATTAGCTCCTGATTATGACTTCCTTTTCAAAAATGATGGGCAGTATTTTCAGGCAGGTATTGATGCTTTAAAGAAAATGGTTGATGTGCCTATTCATCTTACTACAAATGGAGGTGCTGAGGTATCAGCTATTTTTCAAAATGTACGTAATGTAGAACAACATACTATTTCAGGTCCTCACCCAGCAGGTAATGTAGGTGTACAGATTCATCATATTGAGCCTGTAAATAGAGGCGAAATAATTTGGACAATTAATCCTTATGGTATTATTCAAATGGGTAAATTGTTTTTAGAAGGTCGTTATGATGCTTCTAAAAAAATTGCTCTTGTGGGTTCGGAAGTAACTACGCCTCAATATTATCAAACATATATTGGTGGAAATGTAAGTAAGTTATTAAAGAATAATCTCAAACAAGACCATGTAAGAGTAATTTCTGGAAATATTCTTACAGGAACAGCTATCGAAAAAGATAACTATGTTGGTTTTTATGATAATGTGGTTACTGTTTTGCCAGAAGGCGACAAACCTCGCTTTTTCTTGACCGATGGGTGGTTAGCTCCTACTTCTCGTTTGAGTTTTCATCGTGCCTTAGGTCTTATGTCATTTCTGAATCCAAAAAAAGAACGTGTAATTGATACAAGTTTGAATGGAGAAGAAAGAGCTTTTGTAGAAACAGGTGTAATGGAACAAGTAGTCCCGATGGACGTTCTTCCCCTACAACTTGTAAAATCTATTATGGCAAAAGATTATGATGGAATGGAAGGTTTGGGTATTTATGAAGTCATTGAAGAAGATGTTGCTCTTTGTGAGTTTGTAGATGTTTCTAAGCATCGCATTCAAAATATTATCCGTCAAGGAATCGAACTTTTGCGTGAAGGCTAAAAATAAGATGAAAATCAGAATTTAGTAAACATCGTAATTGTTTCTATATATAAAGTGTTTGAAATTATTTCAGACCAATTAAAAATAAACACCTATTTTGGTTAATTTATACCTTATAAATTCGTAAGTATGAAGTTCTTACATGATATTTTAGAAAAACAAAAACCAATGTTTGAAGAAGGAGGAAAACTTGAAAAGTTTTACTACCTTTTTGAAGCTGGCGAATCGTTTATCTTTACTCCCTCTACAACAACACCTACAAAAGGTACACATATTCGTGATGCCATTGACCTGAAACGTATGATGATGACAGTTGTTATCGCTATGCTTCCTGCTCTTTTGTTTGGTATTTGGAATGTAGGCTATCAACATTTCTTGGCAATCGGAAAGCCTGATGCTGCTCTTTTAGATATTATAATCGTAGGTACAATTCAAGTTTTGCCTATTGTTTTGGTTTCTTATACGGCTGGTGGTATTGTTGAAGTTATTTTTGGAATAATTCGAAAGCATCCTATTAATGAAGGGTTTTTAGTAACAGGAATGCTTATTCCTCTTGTTATGCCACCTGATATTCCACTTTGGCAAGTTGCTTTAGCCACTGTTTTTGCAGTTGTTATTGCAAAAGAAGCCTTTGGAGGTACAGGAATGAATATCCTAAATGTAGCTCTTACAGCTCGTGCTTTTCTTTACTTTGCTTATCCAACAGATATTTCTGGCTCTAAAGTTTGGACATATTTGGGAGGAGAAAAAGCAATAGATGGTTATACAGGAGAAACAGCTTTAGCTTTGGCAGCAGGAGCAAAAGAAGGCTCGGTAGTTACAGCCCTAACAAACGCTACAAGTGGTTGGGCTGGTGCAGAAGAACTTTTTAGTTTTAATAACATGATTATAGGCATAATGCCGGGGTCTGTTGGAGAAACATCTGTAATTATGGCTCTTATTGGAGCTATTATTTTGATTGTGGCTGGTGTAGCAAGTTGGAAAATTATGGTAAGTGGTGTAGTAGGTGCTTTAGTTATGGGACTTATCTTCAACCTTACAGGTTCGACTCCTTTTATGCAAATGATGCCACATTATCATTTAATAATGGGTGGTTTTGCTTTTGGAATTGTCTTTATGGCAACTGACCCAGTATCGGCTGCACAAACTGAAACAGGAAAGTGGATATATGGATTTTTTATAGGACTGCTTACAGTACTTATCCGTGTATTTAATCCTGCTTATCCAGAAGGAATTATGCTTGCAATACTTCTTATGAATGTATTTGCTCCTCTGATAGATTTTTATGTAATTCAAGCTAATAAAAACCGTAGATTAAAAAGAAGTCATGTCTAAAGAATCCAACGCATACATCATAACATTTGCAATAGGAATGATTGTCGTCATTGCTGCAACACTCGGCTTTACTAAAGAATCCTTGAAAGGGTTACAAGCAGAAGCCGTAGAATTAGATACTCAAAAACAGATTTTGAGTGCCATCGTTCCACTCCAACAAGTAGGTGAAACAGGCAAACAAGTAAATGATTATTATGAAAAACACATCGAATCCATTGCAGTAGATGTAAATGGTGATGAGAAAAAGGTAAATGAAGATGGCGAAACACTAATTCCTGAAAAGGTAAGTATTCGTAAAGAGTTTAGAAAAAGTGATAAAGCCAAAAAAATCCTTCCTGTCTTTAAATTTAAAGATGATGCAGGAAAAATAACAGCTTATATTTTGCCTGTTTATGGAAATGGTCTTTGGGATAATATTTGGGGCTATATTGCTCTTGATGTAGATATGAAAACTGTAAAAGGTGTTGCTTTTGACCATAGAGGAGAAACTCCAGGGTTGGGCGCACGTATTGCCGATACAGAAGTAGAAAATCGCTACCAAGGAAAAACTATTTATAATGAAAAGGGAGAATTAGCTTCTATTGAAATGATTAAAGGAGAAAAAAATCCTTCTGAAAAAATTACAGAACACACAGTAGATGGGCTTTCAGGGGCTACAATTACGGCTCGTGGTGTAAATGTAATGCTAGAGAAGTATTTTTCTTTATATGAAAATTATATTCAAAAGGTCAAAAAATCTTCTGCTTCATCTTCATCTTCTCTTGAAAATATCGCCCTAGTAAAATAGGACATAAACAAAGGAAATTAGTTTTTAATTAAAAATTATAAAATTTATTGAATAAATCATTTATTGAATAAATGTAACTATAACATTCTATGGCAACAGAAACAGCTAAATCTATGGAAGCTACCGTAGTAAAGAAAAAATCGGAAGGTTTGTTCTCAAAACGCCGTCGTCGTTTGGTAGCCGACCCCTTAGACGATTCGAATCCAATTACAGTACAGGTTTTGGGTATTTGTTCGGCACTTGCCGTTACTGCCAAAATTGCACCTACTCTTGTGATGGCTACTGCCGTAATGGTTGTAGTAATTGGTTCAAATGTAATTGTATCGCTTTTGCGTAATGTAATTCCAGGACGTATTCGTATTATTGCACAGCTTGCTATTGTGGCAATGCTTGTAATTTTGGTTGATCAAGTTTTGAGAGCTTATTTTTATGACCTTGCCAAAATTGTGGGAGTCTATGTTGGGCTTATCATCACAAACTGTATTATTATGGGGCGTTTGGAAGCTTTTGCAATGGCAAACAAACCTTATGATTCTTTATTAGATGGTTTTGGTAGTGGGCTAGGTTATGCATGGGTTATTTTAATAGTTGCTTTTTTTAGAGAACTCTTTGGCTCTGGTACATTACTAGATTTTCAGATTATAGCTCCTATTAATGAAGCTTTGGGAGTAAGTATTCCAAATAATGGACTTATGACTAATCCAGTAGGTGCATTTATTCTTATTGGTATTATTATTTGGGTTCAGCGTTATTTCAATGGTTATGTAGAAGACCATTAATTATTAGTATTAAAATTTAATCAAATACAACGATATAATCTCATTATTCAAAATGGAATACATAAATATATTTATTCGTTCGGTTTTTATCGACAACATGGTGTTTGCTTACTTTTTAGGAATGTGTTCTTATTTGGCAGTTTCTAAAAAAGTTTCGACAGCAATGGGACTAGGCTTGGCAGTAGTTTTTGTTTTGGGTGTTACATGTCCTGCAAATTACTTGATTCAAGAATATTTACTAAAAGAGGGTGCATTAGCTCCTATCTTGGGCGAGGAGTTTAAGAAAGTAGATTTGAGTTTCTTACAGTTTATTACTTTTATTGCTGTAATTGCTTCTATTGTACAACTTGTAGAAATGGTTATTGAGCGTTTTTCTCCTGCTTTGTATGGCGCATTAGGAATTTTCTTACCTCTTATTGCTGTAAACTGTGCTATTTTGGGTGGTTCATTTTTTATGGTTCAAAAAGAATATGACCTTGCCCAATCTGTTGTATATGGTATTGGCTCTGGAGTAGGTTGGTGGATTGCTATTATTGCACTTGCTGCTATTCGTGAAAAAATGAGATACTCAAATGTTCCTGCACCTTTGCGTGGGCTTGGTATCACATTTATTATTACAGGACTTATGGGGCTTGCTTTTTTAGCTTTTATAGGAATTACTCTTTAAGAAATTTCAACTAATTTTATATAGAATTAATTGATTTTTTGAGAATGAAACAAGCTATTTTTCTTTATAAAAGAAAGATAGCTTGTTTTTTTATATATTGCCAAATAAATTTCTGATAAGAAATACTTCTTATTTTATCAAAAAAAACGTTTTGTATTTAAAACATTCATAGATAAGAATTTGAAATAAAAAAGAATTAATTATACTATTAAATAAATTTATAAAGTTGGATATTCAGAAAGATATTATTACTATTTCAACAGATAATAATACAAATAATCAGACACGGTTGGATACAGAAGGAGCAAATAGGTTAAATTCTCAACCTATGCTTTCAAAGCCAAATAGTGATGCTTTTAATCTTAAAAATAAACTATATACTCTTTGGAAAGGTAAGTTTTTTATTATTTTTTGTCTTGCTATTACGCTTTCTATTGCTTGGTGGAAGACCTACTATGCTACTCCTGTTTATACAATAGGTGCAGCACTTCAAGTGAAAGATAATAGAAAATCATCTTCTCCTGTAAATTTACTCTATTCAAAAGAAATGTTTGGAGGCAGCAAATCTTTATCTGCCGAAATAAAATTTATACGTTCATATCCGTTTATAAAAAAAGTTTGTGAGAAAATGGATATGCGTATTTATTATTATCAAGAGGAGAATATTCGTACTACCGAAATTTATCCTATTCAAAATGCGCCTTTTGAAGTCATCATAAATATCAAGGCTGATAGTAATTTAGTAAAGCTCCCAAATTATAAAATTAAGTTTGTAAATTCAGAAAAATTTGTACTTATGAATTCTTATGAAGAATGGAGTAATGCTCGTTCTTACAAATTTGGAGAAACAATTTCTGAAGATGGTATTACTTTTAAAGTTTTAAATAAAAATTTGATAAAAGAAGTGGTGTATGGTTTTTATTTTACCAATCCATCTTCTTTATCTAGGCAATTTTTAGAACGCTTATCTGCTTATGCAGAGGAAGATGCTTCTCTTATTCGTTTAAACCTAACTTCTTCTGTACCTCAACGTGCAAATGATTTTATTACTACTATAATGCAAGAGTATATTGCTTATGGCTTAGAAGACAAAAACTTAGAGGCTATTCGTACAATTGATTTTATTGACAAGCAATTATCTCAAATTAGAGATTCTTTGTTTTTAATAGAAAATAAAATTCAAAACTTTAGGTCTAATAATAAATTTATAATAGGAGAAGGTGCAATAGGTCGTAATTTGAAACAATACACTTCTTTGGAAGAGGAAAATAGAAGTTTACAAATGAAGGGCAAATACCTTGATTATTTGATAACTTATATAAAAGAGAATAATAATTATAGAGGAATTACTACGCCTGCAGCAGTAGGTGTAAAAGATGGAATTGCTAATACATTAATTGAAAGATTGGTTGATTTACAAATACAAAGAGAGGTTTTTTTAGAAAAAGGAAATACAAAAAACCCATTTTTATTAGAAATTAATATAGAAATAGAAAAAGTTAAGGAATCTTTATTAGAACATCTAAATAATACAAAGTTAAATGATAAAATGACTGCTGAGGATATAAAAAATCGTATTAGCAACTTAAACAGTCAAATGAACTCTTTGCCAAGTGCAGAACGTAAACTAGTAAATATAAACCGTCTTTACACAATTAATGAAGAAATTTATATTTTGTTACTTAATAAGCGCATGGCAGCCAGTATAGCACAGGCAGCAGCTAGAGAAGATAGTAAAATATTAGAGCCTCCATTTAATTATGGAGCTATATCTCCTAATGCGAAACAAAATTATTTGATGGCGTTATTATTGGGGTTAATTATCCCTATTGGATTAATGTACCTTAAAGAATTTTTTAAAAATACGATTGAAACACTAGATGAAATAAAGAGCATCTCTACCGTTCCAATATTGGGAGTTGTGATGCGTTCTAAAAAGAAAAAAGAAACAAAGGGTATACCTTTAATGTACAATCAACCAAAATCTGCACTTGCAGAATCCTTTCGTTCTATTCGTTCAAATTTATTATTTCTGATGAGAGGAGCTACAACAAAGGTACTTATGATTAGTTCATCTATATCAGGCGAGGGAAAATCTTTTTGCTCTACAAATATTTCAATTTCTTTAGCATCAACAGGCAGACGCACAATTCTTATTGTGGCTGATATGAGGAAGCCTCAAATATATGTACCTATGCCGAATGACAATTATAATCAAGATGGTTTAAGTACCTATTTAATAGGGAATAAGAAAGTAGATGAAGTTATTCAAGTTACATCTGTGCCCAATTTAGATGTAATCTATTCAGGAGCAGTGCCACCAAATCCATCAGAGCTTTTAATAGGAACACCTATGGATACACTCATAGAAGAATTAAAAAAACAATATGATTATGTTATAATAGACACACCTCCTTTGGGGTTAGTTAGTGATGCTCTTATTTTGGGTAAATATACCGACGCAATAATATATGTTGTACGTCAAGACAGAACTCCTATTGAAAAATTGAAAGGGTTAGAACGTATTTATAATGATCAAATGCTTAAAAATGTAGGTATTGTTTTTAATGATGTGAAAGCAAGAAGTGTAGAAGCTTATGGCTATGGCTCTTATGGTGGTTATGGTTATTATGAAGAAAATGATATAGATTTATCTTGGTGGAGAAAAATAATTAAGAAAAATAACAAATCTTAATATTTTTAGGTATCGAAGCTGTTTAAACTTTTTATTAAATTAAGTCTAAAAAAACTGGTGTATATTTATTTTTTTGCTTCTAAGGAAGCCTTGTTACTTATAATGATAAAGAGGGTTTACTTACATTTTCAGACCGATAAGAGTTATATCATCACGTTGCTCTTCTTCTCCCATGTGATTTCTCATCTCTTCTAATAATATTTCTTTTTGTTCATGTAAAGACATTTCACTAAATGAGGTTAGTATTTTTTTGAAACGTAGTGTTCCATATTTTATACGGTCAAAGTTATTTTGATCTACATATCCATCAGTAGTCAGATAAAGAGTATCTCCAACATCTAATAAAAGCTGACGTTGTTCGTATTCTGAGTTTGTTTTTTGTCTTCCTCCAATAGATTTTCGACTTCCTTTTACTTCTATTAACTTGTCATTTTTTAAGATAAATAAAGGTCTTTTTGCTCCTGCAAAGTTCACTGCACGTTTGTTAAGCTCATCAGCATCATCTATTACACACAAACAAATATCCATTCCATCTAAATTTTGGTAGTCTTCTTGATGAAGTGATTCCCAAATTCCTTGATTTAGCTTTTCTAAAATTTGGGCAGGTTCTTTTATATTTTGTAAGGTTACAATCTCATTGAGAATTGTATTTCCAATCATAGACATAAATGCCCCTGGAACACCATGCCCAGTACAATCCACAACAGCGACAAAGGTTTTGTTTCCTGTACGAATAGACCAGTAAAAATCTCCAGAAACTACTGCTTGAGGTTTAAATATAATAAAATGGTCTTCAAAATGCCTAATAAAATCTTTGGGGTCTGGAAGGATAGCATGTTGGATAGTTTCTCCATAACGAATACTGTCCATAATAGCTTGATTCTTTGTTTTGATTACCTCATTTGCCCCTTCTAATTGTGTATAAGTGCGAGCATTGTCCAAAGCAATAGAAATATATGAAGCTAAGGTATGTAAAATGGTAAGATCATTTTTGGAATAGGCATCTGTTTGATGGCTCTGAACTGTAAGTACACCCACAATTTTTCCTTCTAAGAGAAGAGGAAGATAAATAATAGATTGATACATATCGCCTACTCTATCCAAAGAAATTTCATTGATATATTTGGTATGTTCTTCTGAAAAGTTATTAATTATAATATCTTCATTACGAGTAAGACAAATCACAGAAAGTTTGTTTTCATCTATAATATTATCATAACTATCAGGAACACGTTCTCCATTTTCAATAAATCCTCTAAAATCAATTCGTTCTTTTTCTGCGTTATAAATACCAATACCAAAAGCAGTGGCATCTGTAAGTTTGTTTACATATTCATAAACAGCACTAATAACAGCATCAAGGTCAAGGATAGAGGTTATTTTTTGCCCTATATCACTAAGTACTTGAATATTGCTATACGAACGTTCGATTTCAGTTTTTTGACTTTCTAAGAGTAAATTTTGCTGCCCTATTTCTGCTGTTCTTTCTCCGACCAAACGCTCTAATGTATCATTCTGACGTTTTATGGCATTCATTCTATTGGTATAAAAGCCAATAGATAATCCAATAATAGAAAAAGTAGCAATAGTCAAAAACCACCATGATTTCCACCAAGGAGGTAGTACTTTTATTTTTATGGAAACTTCTTGTTTGCTTTCTATTCCATCATTATTAGATACTTTTACTTTGAAAGTGTATTCTCCAGACGGAAGATTACTATAAGTAGCAAAACGACGATTCTCTACGTTGTTCCACTCTTTATCAAAGCCTTCCAAAATATAAGAATAATTTATTTTTTCGGGTCTTCTATAAGTAATGGCTGCAAACTCAAAGGTGATTACCCTGTCTTCATGTGTAAGAGTCATTTCTTTTGTTTGAGAAATATCAACTGTTAATGGAGATTTAGGATTGCCCAAACTTTGAATACCTACCGAACGATTAAGAATTTTGAAATCTGTCATGATTATAGAAGGAACATAAATACTCGGTTTTATATCTTGTGGATAAAAAGCGTTTGCTCCCTGAATTCCACCAAAAAACATTTCACCATCATTGGCTCTAAAAAAAGAACCTGAATTAAACTCGCTACTCTGCAGACCATCTTTTGAGTTATAGTTGGTCATTCTTTTTGAGTCATCTATACTCTCATCTCCCAAAAGACGCATAAGTCCATTGTTTGTACTTATCCAAAGGTTATCTTTTTCATCTACTAAAATACCGTAGATGGCATAATTTGCAAGTTGATTTCTTTCTCCCCAATGTTCAAATTCTCCTGTCTTACGGTTCATTAGGTTAAGACCATTTGTTGTTCCTATCCATAGATTCCCTTTAGAGTCTTCTGCAATGGCTCTACTTGTATTATGGCTAATTGATTTTAAATCTTCTGGGTCATGTTTGTGGTATTTATAATCTATTGGATTATTATTTTCATCTCTAATAACTTTAATAAGCCCTTGTTCAGAGCCTAACCAAAGAACTCCCTGACTATCTTCAAAAGTTGTCCAGATAGGTGACTCCTTCAAAAAGCGTTGTGCCTCATATCCAAAATCATTCTTTGTAGAAGGTGTCATTTTATAGAAACCTCTAAAAGTACCTATCCAAATTTCTTCTTTATTATCTTCAAGGATATTAAGTATAGAAACTTGAACAGTTGTTGAATCAGAAAGGCTTCCTAATAAGTTCGTAAATTTAGCTCCTTTTTCTTCAGAAAAGCTAGCTAGGCGTGAAACAGTTGTTCCTCCCACAACCCAAATATCGTCGTTTTTTGTTTGAATAATATCAGTAATGTTAGGTACTTTGAAATCATTTTTTCCTTTTCCTCTAGTAATGTGATAATATTTAGGAATTGATTTGCTTCTATCTATACGAGATAATCCTTTATCTGTAGCTATCCATACAATGTCTTGATTATCTTTAAAAACAGTCCAAACAATTTTATCCATTAAAGAATTGTCATTACCTATTTCGTGATAAAAGTGTTTAAATTGACTTGTAAGAGGATCATATTTTATAGCACCTAAATTACGAGATGCAACCCAAATAATATTTTCGTTTGTGCAAACTAAAGTTGATATGGAACCAAGTCCTTCAAGAGAAGTTCTAAACTTTAATATTTTTCCTGTAGATGGGTTTAGATTATAGATATAATTAAATCCAGCTCCCCAAATATTTCCATCTTTTCCTTGAGTCATTGCTCTTATAGTATACCCTCTTCTTCTCTTGTAATAGAACCTTTTAAAATTATCTGTTTGAGGTAAATATTTATTAAAGCCCCTTCTGGTTCCAACCCAAAGGTTTTCATCTTTATCAATGAAAAGACCTAATATATTGTTGTTTATAGTACTTTTATCCTGTTTAGAGTAACGATATAGTTTGCTTGGGTTGCGATCACTATCCCATTTATTCAAACCATTACTTGTCCCTATATAAAGATTATTATTTTTATCTACTTTTAATGTTGTTATGAAGTTATTACCTAATAAAAGGCTATCATTTTTAGAAGCTATATAATTGGTAAATGAGTTATTATTGTAATCATATTTGCTAAGTCCATTTTTTGTACCTATCCAAATAAACCCTTGTTTATCTTCTACAATACTTGTTATTTCATTATTAACCAAAGTATTTTTCTTATCCTTTTTGGTATATAATGATTTGAATGTTTGAGTATTTCTATTGAAGATCGAAACACCTGCTACTGTTCCTATCCAAATATTATGATTACTATCTTCATAGATAGCTTCAATTTTATTGCCTATTATTGAAAGAGAATCATTTCTTTCATGGCGAAAAATAGTAATATCATACCCATTATAACGGTTAAGTCCATCATCTGTACCTATCCACAAATACCCTTCGCTATCTTGTATCATAGCATTGACACTATTTTGAGATAGACCTGCTTCAATATCAAGTAACTCTACTCTTAATTTGGGAAGTCGAAGGTGGGCATTGTTTTGAGCAAATACAGTATCAAGACCACTTATTATCAATAATAAGAGTGTCATAAATAAAGGTCTAAAAGATATATTTAGTATTTTGTATTGCATCTAATAAATTACACTGTTGTAAAAAAAATATATTGTTTTGTTAATGTTTTTTTGAGAAAATAAAATTTTATAAAAAAAGAATGAAGAACAAAAAATCAAGACGATTCAAAAATACAATAAAAAATTAAATTATTCTATCTTTTGTTAAAGATAATTGTACTTTTCTGTGGAATAATTTCTTATTCGCCATAAAAGCTAATAATCAATATATCGGTGTGCTTTTTGCTTTTTTTGTAAAATAAAAAATGGGTTTATGGTCTAATTTCCAAAGATGCCAGCAATCAAATCATCAAAATATTTATCGTGTAAGAGTTCTTTAAAAGTACCCTCTTTTATTATTGTACCATCTTTCATAAGATAGATTTTGTCCATTTTTTCTAATAAAATAGGGTCATGACTGGCAGCAAAAATAGACCAAGGATATTTGTCTTTTTTTAATATTTTATCCAATACTCTGTGTTTATAACTTCCCTCCAAGTTATAGAAAAAGTCATCAAAGACAATCAAATTTGGATGTGTGAGCATACTTCGAGCAAAGACTACTTTTTTCTGAAACGTAGAAGAAAACCCCTGCCCTGAAGGCAACATTTGTGTTTGTAAACCATCTTTTAGAGCCTGAATATCTTCTATCAATTCTACAATTCCTAATATGTGATTTAGATATTCCATATTAAAACCTTCTCTTCCCACCGTAATATTTTCCAACAAAGTTCCTTCAAAAATATCTTCATGAGAGAGATTATCTCCAATATAATCTTGTAAATTTTTGATATTCAAATCTCGCAGCGTAAATCCATTGAAGGTAATATGTCCTTTATATTCATCAAAAAGCCCTGTGATTATCTTCATCAAAGTAGTTTTGCCAGCTCCTTCATTTCCAATAATTCCGATGTATTCTTGAGGTTTTATTTCCAAATTAATATTGTTGAGTGTCGCTTCATTATTTCCTTGATAAGTATAAGAAAGACCATTAATTTTAACATCAAAACCCTCCCTATTAAAATTATCAAAGGTGTTTGTTTTCTCTAATTTTAAATCTGTTATGCTTCCAATTTTTTCAACAGCAGTTAGTGTATCATAAATTACATCTAAATTCAGAATCATTTTTTCGACAGCCGTAATGACTGAAATAATAACAATTTCGGAAGCCACAAACTGCCCTAAAGTAATTTTTCGTTCAATTACCAAAAGACTTCCCAAAATCAATACACCACCTGTAATAATGGTTTTAAAAGCGACAAAGGCAGAATATTGAATGACCAAAATACGAAAATGTGATTTTCTTTTGTATAAATATCCAGTAACTAATTTTTGCATTTTCTTTAATGGAAGAAGAGTATTTCCTGCAATTTTGAAAACACTTTGATTTCTGCCTAATTCTTCTAGCCAATAAGCTACTCGGTATTTGTATTTTGATTCAGACAAACTACTATTTAAGCCTCTGCCTCCTGTCAAATAAAATATTAAGCCTAATACAGCAACTAAAAATAAACCAAAAAAGATGAAAAATGAATGATAAAAAGCCAAAAGCATCAGACCAAAAACAACTTGTAAAAGTGCAGTGATTACACTGGTAAGTAATTTGGCAAGACCTTTTTGGAGTGTCAGAATATCAAAAAAACGATTGGCAAGCTCTGGAGCATATTGATTGAGGATAGATTCTAAACGAATACGAGGAATACGATACGCAAACTCAAAGGCAGCACGAGTAAAAAGGCGTTGTTGTAGGGTTTCTACAATACTCATCTGCATAATCTGCATAATACCACTGACTAGCGTGCCTGCAACCACAAAGGCAATCAAAACAATAATAGAATTGATGATAAGTCCACCTGAAATAAGCCCAATGAGAGCTTGCACACCCAAAGGTAAAGTAAGACTAAGCAAACCAACAATCATGGCATAAATATAAGTATAAGAAATATCACGCTTTTCGGTCAAAAGCAAGTGCCACAAACGTTGTGCAGGAGTGCGTTCTTTGCCTTTTACTTCTTCTGGAGTAGCAATCGGTTCGATGAGCATCGGAACAAGACAATAAATTGTATTTTCTTTAGAAAGCTCACTATCACCATACAAATCGGATTTGGTAGCAAGTGTACTGATGAGTTCGTTGTGGTCGATAATGTCGTTTTCTTTCCAGTTTTCCCCCTCTTCTTGCATCGTATGGATAGTTTCTTTTTTTCCATGCCAAGCCAAAATTGGTTCTGCATTGCCCTGAACAGACTGAAAAAGAACCAAAGGCAAAGTAGTAACAGAAAGAACTTCATCTAACTCACCTCTTGAAATTTCTTTTTCGATAAAATGTAAATGCGCTTCACGCCCAACATCTTGCAAATGCCCAACCCATTGACGCATTTCTCTTCTACTTGAGATGCCCTCCGAAGTAGCAACAGGAGAAAATTTGTAATGTGCTTCCTCTGGCTTCCAACGTTTGATAATCTGAAAGACAATATTTCGAGCGATTTCGTACTGCATAAGTGATAATTTCTTCTTGTATTTTTAGACCAGACTACTAGGAATTTTTATTTTAGCAATCATCAATGAGATTTTCAGTGTTGTTGAGGAGCTAAAACTCATACTATTTTTTGACAAAATTATTAACTAATAAGTTTGAAAAAGGTTTACTAACTTTTATAATAGCTTTACTTTTTATGGTTCTAAAAAAAACACTACCCTAACTAAAAATTGGATAGTGATTCTTCAAATTATTTTCTTCTCTTTTTGTTTCTTCTGTTTTTCTTGACACCTTGTGTTCTCCTTCTATTACTTGCATTATTTGAAGAAGAAGAACGTGCCGATGCAGAGCGATTCGAACGAGAACGATTATTACTAGAGCTTTGCCTTTGAGGGCGTTGTCGTGGTGTCGTTCCGAGTTCGAAAAGATTTTCTTCCTTTATGGTTTCTATATCAATATCTATTTTTCCACCAGAGAGGCGTTTGATGTCTTTCAAAATTACCTCATCTTCTACACTATCTCTATTCCATGTAAGATAAAAAGATTTCATTAGTTTTCCAATATCAGCAACAGCCTCAATGATTTCTTCTTGGTCTTCTAATTGAGCTGCTTTTGCAATTACTAATTCTACATTTCTACCATAATGACGGTATTTTACAGGCTCTTGTGAATAACCAATATGGTCAGGTCGTTTGGTGCGTTCTTCTTCTGTTTGTGGCAAAAACTCATTATCAAACTCTATTTCGCCATCAGCCATAATATACAAATGGTCCCAAATTCGGTGGATATTATCACTGTTTTCTCTTACACTCGGATTGAGTTGCTTCATCAAATTAATGAGTGTTTCGGCAGCACGAGTGCGTTCTTTGACATCTTCAATCGTTTTGAGATGGCGCACCATATTTTGCATATTTCTTCCATATTCTTTCAAAACAAGAGCATTTCTTTGTGTATTATAATCTAAATTTTTGAGTTTGCTTGAGCTTTGCGTGCCGTCTGAATTTTCTATTTGTTCCAATTCTAATTGTATTTTATGTTTTTATAGGCTATTTTTTTCTTGAATAAAATTTTATGAATAATCTAAAAAAATAGTATTTATTATAAAATTTAGCTGTAAATATAGCAAATCTTTACTTCAAAATTGAATAATGAGCTAGTAAACACTTATTTTTCAACCCTTGATTTTTAAAAACGAAATAGTTTTTAATATATTTGAACTTCTAAAGTCATTCTTGTTTAAAGAATTTAATCAATGACAGTTTTAATAACCTTTTAAAAATCAATTAAAAATGAGCGAATATTTTGACGATGAGCAAGAGAAAAGCAATGATTATTCAAAACCTAATTTTCATAATGAAACTGTTTTTTCTAAAAAAGTACGTGCAGGAAAACGCACCTATTTTATAGATGTAAAACCTACTCGTTGGGAAGAAGATTATTACATTACACTAACAGAAAGCAAAAAAGTGTTTCGTCGTGATGGGAGTCATTTCTTTGAAAAGCATAAAGTCTTTTTATACAAAGAAGATTTTAATAAAATTGTGGCAGGGATTACAGAAGTGGTTGAGCATGTCAAAACTGAACTAATGCCAAACTATGATTTTACACAGTTTGATAGAGAAGAAGATGAAAATTATAATGAAAATACAACTAAAAAAACTAACTCAGATGATGATGAAGTAAGAACTCATTTGAAGTGGGATTAAAACTATAGTTTATTTTAAATGTAAGAATGCTTTATTTCGTTGATGAGAATAAAGCATTTTTTTTGTCTGTATATTAATAGTTTTTATTTTTTTTGTATGAAAAATTCCCTTATTATCGAATAAAACTCTATATTTATACTTGTATTATTTCAATAGCTAAATTTTTATTCATAATGAAAAAAATACAACTAATAGCCTATTGCATAGCTATTGTATCTTTGTGTAGCTGCTCTGATTCGCTTTGCCCTGATAAATTGAAATCTAAAGGAGATAGCGATGGAGGATTATGGCAGGGTGTGTTATCTCGTTGGGTGTAGTCTTTAGCGAAGCGATGACTACGACCTATCAATTATACAAGTCTTAGACTTGAGAAAGTACAGTAGTTTTATTATCTTTTACTTATCATTAAAAAGAGCAGCAAAAACATACATGCAAAAACCAAAGGCAATAAAGCCTTATTTTTTTGCCTTTATTTCAATAAAATCCAAAAAAACACTAACTTACCTAAAATTTATGAAGAAATAATCGACACAAATCTCAAATAACAACAACAAAAATCTTTAAAAAAATGAATTTAATTCAATTAAAATCCAAAGTTACCTATTATGGACTTTTGGCAGCCTTTTGTACAGGCGTAGTATTGTTACCTGCTTGTGGCGACAAAACACCAACAGACAAAACTGACACAACAGAAGTAAAAACAGATTCGGTTGCTGTTACAACTGAAAAAGAAGAAATTCTACCTTATGAAGGCGAACGCTTTGCAGATTTAAAAATCTTGCGTTACGAAGTAAAAGGCTTTGACGAATTGCCATTATCACAAAAAAAATTACTTTATTATTTATCAGAAGCTGGAAGATGTGGACGTGATATTACATACGACCAAAATTATAAACACAATATTTTGGTTAGAAAAACGCTAGAAAATATCTACAAAACCTACAATGGAGATAAGTCTGGCGAAGAATGGCAAAAATTTGAAACCTACTTAAAAAGAGTTTGGTTTTCGAATGGAATCCATCATCATTATTCAGAGAAAAAATTAATGCCTGAATTTTCATATGAATTTTTTGAAGGTTTAGTTACTAATTCTGACCAAACTGGATTTTCTTTAGCAGAAGGACAAGATACAACGGCATTTTTAGCAATGTTGAAGCCTGTTATTTTTGATGCAAATTTTGATGGAAAAAAAGTAAACAAAACAAAAGGACAAGATTTAGTCAAAACTTCGGCAGCCAACTTTTATGAAAATATTACTCAAAAAGAAGTAGAAGATTTTTATAAAGGATTTTCAAATCCAAACGATGCAACGCCTATTTCGTATGGTCTAAATTCTCAGCTTATAAAAGGAACTGCGCCTGATAATATTCTCGTCGGACTTCAAAAAGATGGCATTTATGAATACAAATACGGAATTGGAACAGCCGAAAAACGTGGAAAATATGCAGCAGCCTTAGAAAAAATGACCTATTGGTTAGAAAAAGCTGCAACAGTTGCAGAATCAGCACAACAGAAAAAAGTAATTGACTTGCTTGTTCAGTATTACAAAACAGGCGATTTGAAAACTTTTGACGAAATGTCTATTGCGTGGGTAGAAACAACAGACACAAATATTGATTTTATCAATGGATTTATTGAAGTTTATGGCGACCCACTTGGCTACCGTGCAAACTACGAATCTGTAATTTTTATGGACGACAAAGAGGCTTCTGCACGCATGGCTGTTTTGTCGAAAAATGCTCAATATTTTGAAGATAATTCTTCAATAATGGACGAACACAAGAAAAAAGAAGTAAAAGGAGTTACTTACAGAATCATTACGGTTGTCAATGAAGCTGGTGATGCTGCGCCTTCTACGCCTATCGGAATCAACCTTCCAAATGCCAACTGGATTAGAAAACAGAACGGTTCGAAGTCGGTTTCTTTAGGAAATATAGAAGATGCTTACAATCACGCAGGAGGAAGCAAAACAACAGCCGAGTTTTATCCAACAGAAGAGCTTCAAAACCGTCAGAAAGAATTTGGAGAAGTAGGTGGAAAAATGCACACAGCACTTCACGAAGTAATCGGACACGCTTCTGGGCAAATAAATGAAGGAATAGGAACGCCAAAAGAAACGCTCAAAAACTACTCTTCTACATTGGAAGAAGCTCGTGCAGATTTGGTGGCTTTGTATTATCTTTTAGACCCAAAATTGGTAGAATTAGGTCTTTTGCCTTCTCTGGAAGCAGGAAAAGCAGAATATGATTCTTATATTATGAATGGAATGATGCTCCAACTTCGCCGTTTAGATGAAGGAGCAGACATCGAAGAAGACCACATGCGTAATCGTCAATTAGTAGCAAAATGGGCGTACGAAAAAGGACAAGCCGAAAATGTAATTGAGAAAAAAATGATTGATGGAAAGACATATTTCTTAGTCAATGATTATGATAAATTGCGTGTGATTTTTGGAGAGCTTTTGAGAGAAATTCAGCGTCTGAAATCAGAAGGAGATTATCCAGCAGCCGAAAAATTGGTAGAAGGATATGGCGTAAAAGTAGATGCAGCAATGCTAAAAGAAGTAAAAGAGCGTTATGCACAATTTGATATTGCGCCTTATTCTGGGTTTTTGCAGCCTATTCTTGAGCCTGTTATGGACGGAGAAGAAATCAAGGATATAAAAATTCGTTATGCAACTTCTTTTGCAGAACAGATGATGAATTTTAGTGATAATTATAGCTTTTTAAAGCCTTAAATGCAGCTCATTTTTTAGAATGAGATTGTATTTCTATTCCAATAAAAACACCTATTCAATTCAGTTTGAGTAGGTGTTTTTTCTTTGAATTAATTATTTTTCTACTTAGATTGCTACTTCTTCATACCAAACACCCATTGAAATGAAAAATTTTAAAGTCTTTTTTTTTATTGGATTTCTATTTCTAGGAGCTTGTCAATCTGTAAAAATAGTTAGTCCAAAGCTCACTGATACTATATTTGCATTATATCAAGAATCGATAGAAAATTCTATGTCACCTTCTCCAGCCAAAATAAATACTAATTTGATTGCCATTACACCTCAAAATGAGAATTTGATTCGCAAAAGAATCAATAATGAAGATTATATTTTGATGGTTACTTGGAAACAAAATATTTCGTATTACAAAAAATATTTAGATTCTACACATTACAATACTAAAGGTTATCCGATATGGGTAACAACAGCACCAGAGTTGGTAGAAAGAATGCAAAAAGAAAATGCAAAAGATATAAATCTAAGACTTAAACAATTATTGGGGTTACCTCCTGATGCTACTTATAGTTATTTTGTTGAGTTTTGGGTAAAACCTCAAGATTTATTTCGTCCTTGTCCTGATAGTGAAATTACAGATAATAAATGTGATTTGTGTTTTCCAGAAAATACAGATGATTCGTATAAGACATGGATAAATGAAAATAGAATTAGTCGTTATTATGAGTGCCAAATTGACAAAAAATATCCTTGGACACAGCTAGGATATACCTATGATTGGAATCCGAAAAACAAGTCACATGTTGGGTTGAGTGAGTTTGTAATAGGTAAGAATAAAAATATTATTGTTAAGGCAATTTATACTACTGAAGATTATTTAAAAAGATAAATGAAATACACTTTACTAGATACCGATACAATTTCTTTTTTTTTTAGAAATGAGAAAAAAAGTGAGAAGAAAGTCACTCAAAAAGTAAATAGTTATTTGAAAGAACATCAAAAGCTCAATATTAGTATTATTACTTATTATGAGCTTTTGAATGGGCTTTATTTTGGAGATACAAAAGAACGAACTGCTGAAATTGATTCATTTTTGAATCATCATAACGTTTTACCTATTAGCAAAAAAGTAGCACAAAAAGCAGCACAGATTTATACCAAATTAAGAAATGAGGGAAATAGTATTGCTCATAATGATATTTTGATTGCTGCAACGGCTATCGTAGAAAATCTTGTTTTGATAACAAACAATAGCAAACATTTTGATAGAATAGAAGAACTACAAACAGAAAATTGGACAAAATAGTAAGTTAGAAAATCAATCTAAAGTTTTTCTAAATAAAATTTGTAAATAATAAACGTTGTTTTGTAATTTTTTATGCTTTTTTTACAAATTCAGATTTGAGAGCCATACTTCCAAAACCATCAATTTTGCAATCAATATTGTGGTCGCCCTCTTTCAATCTAATGTTTTTGACTTTTGTGCCTGCTTTTATTGGTTTTGGTGCGCCTTTTACAGGCAAATCTTTTACAACAACAACACTATCACCATCTTGCAAAATATTTCCATTTGCATCTTTGATAGTATTTTGCTCTTCTTCTTCTTCTTCTTTTGCTGTTGGATTCCATTCGAACGAACATTCTGGGCAGTTGTACAAATCATCACTTACAGCATATCCATAAGGACAAGCACAGCTAGGGCATTTTTCCATTTTTCGAAATTTTAAAGTAATTGTTTTTTTTGATAAGTATCATGAACCTGTTTAAACTTTCAAAGGTTGCATTTTTTTATCTTATATTAAGTAGTCTGACAAAATTAAACTTATTTAATCTTGTATTTTATGTTGGTCTGTATCAAAGCTCCGACCATTTTAAAATAAGTATTTAAGACTTTAGAAAGGCTTATTTTGTTGAAGTTCAGTTTCTATTATTTTAGTTTTTGAAGAGTTTTTTAGTTTCTCATTTTTTTCATTTTGTTCTTTACGTTTTCTTCTTCTTTCTGCAATTCGTTTCAAAAGACTCGCCGTAATATTCAAAAAATTAGCTTCTGTAATTATTCCAACCAAATTATTATTTGCCACAACAGGCAAACAACCGACTTTATGTTTTCGCATCAAGTCCATTGCTTCATGAATATTTGCTTCTGGTGAAATGGTATGTACATTTGTTATCATCAAATCTTTTACGGTTGTTACATCGTTTTTTATATCTCTTTGTTGAGAATTGAAATGACGAAGCAAAAGACGAGAAGAAACCAAACCACCCAAAACACCATCACGACACTCAACAGGCAAATAACGAATGCGTTGCCAGTCCATAATATCGGCTGCAAACTCAGGCACATCGTCTTCTGTTACGGTAAAAAGGTCAGTATCCATAAATTCTTCTACCAACAAATCAGAAGGCTGCCAGTCTGAAATATCATCAATGGTTGCTAATTTCCATGTATGTACAGGTTGATTGCTTTTTTGTTTGGCTGCAATGGCTACTGTCATGGCAGTCATTACTTCTTCTTTTGTTGTTTGTTTGATGAGTTTGGAATACGATTGCAACATCCACGATGAGCCTGTTTGTTCGGACTTTACACGAGCTTCAATAATTTCCATATATTTATCAATATCGCTTTGACTGACTTTTGCTTTTTGTAATCCTTTTCTTGCCATCGGAATTATTTCATTGAGAAGCAATTCTTTTACGCTCATTTTTTGACCATTTACCCATTTTACATCAACACGCAATCCATGACGAGCCACATTCATAAAATTAGCACGAGCATCATCAAACTCCATTATTTCAGTTACATCTGGATAAGTATCTTCAAAGGCGTTTATTGCACCAATCCAAAGAGCTGCATTTGCGACTTCATCTACCACGGTAGGGCCGGCTGGTAAAATTCTGTTTTCAATTCTCAAATGAGGTTTTCCATTTGGGCTTACTCCATAACAAGGACGATTCCAGCGATAAACTGTCGAATTATGAACATTCAAAGCACGCAATTTTGGTGTTTTTCCTTCTTGCACCAATTTCAAAGCATTTTCATCAATATCAGTGGTTAGCAAAACCCTAAAACGCATAATATCTTCACGATATAAATCCAAAATCGAACCTTTGAGCCATTTATTTCCAAACATAACACGAGGGCTGCGCTCACGCAAATGCTCCGACGAAATACGAGTATCTACTGATTGACGAAAAAGTGCAATTCTGGTTTCGCTCCAAAGACGTTTGTTAAAAAGCATCGGAGAATTACAAGCAGCAGCCAAAATAGGAGCAGAAATAGCCATTGCAATATTATATTTGGATACAAATTCTTTAGGTTTTACCTGCAAATGTACTTGAAAACTGGTGTTACATGCCTCAACAAGTGCAGTATCATGCAATGTATTTAATTCATCAATTCCTTCAATTTTGAGTTCATAGGTTTCTTTTCCTCGTAGTTTTTTGAGGGAGTTCATCAAGGCATAATAACGGTCAAGAGGCGTAATATTGTTGGTGGTGAGGTCAAATTTTCGAATAGTTGGAAGGATTCCTGTTAGGATATAATCAATATCTTGTTTGGTCGTAATTTTTTCTAATTTTTTTAATAAATGAATCGTTTCGGCTTCTAATTTGGAAAAACAATCGCCTTTGAAAGGTTGAGGTTCTAGGTTACATTCGACATTAAAACGAGCTAATTCAGTTGTAAAACTCTCATGTCCTAGTGCTTCTAATACCTCTAATGCTGTTGCAGAAGGTTTGCCGTGGTCATCTACCAAACAAATTTCTTGCTCTGCTCCAATGTGCATTTGTTCATCATCAAAGCAATCCTTTTTGAGCATCAAGTCAAGAGCTTGAATATCTTTGAGTAAATATCTTGTAAATTCGTTGAGGTCAAGTTGGTTATCTGCTATGCGTACATTCAAATCTCCCATAAAAATAGTTATAAGTGTTTGTAAAATATGTGTTTTTGTAAATAGTTCTATTATAAATTAATCTAAAATACGAATTTTAATTTAATGATTTTGGTTTTTTCCAAATTATGATAGAATAGTTGATAATTTCGAATTTCTCATCTAAATAAATAAATTTGATTTTGTATTTTTGTGAAAGTAAATAACATATTTATTGAAGTTGTTTAAGAATAGACAAACCGTGTTTTGTGTGTCACAGAATACGGAAAAATAGCTATTTTTTAATAATTTTATTGTCAAAATTGACGCTTTAAACCCCAAATAAAAAAAATGAAAATACTTTGTATTGGCAGAAATTACGCTGACCATATCGCCGAACTCAAAAATGAAAGACCAACAGAACCTGTTATTTTTTTGAAACCAGATACAGCTCTTCTCAAAAATAATGATGCTTTTTACCACCCTGATTTTAGTCAAGATATTCATCACGAAGCAGAATTACTTTTAAGAATTTGTAAAGAAGGAAAACATATTGAAGAAAAATTTGCCTCTTCTTATTATGACAAAATTGGATTAGGAATAGATTTTACGGCAAGAGATTTGCAATCTAAAGCAAAAGAAAAAGGACTTCCTTGGGATATTGCAAAGGGCTTTAATGGTTCTGCACCTGTTTCGAAATGGATAGAACTTTCAGAAATTAAAGACATAAAATCAATTAATTTTCGTTTGGAAGTAAATGGTCAAACTCGTCAAAAAGGAAATAATAATTTGATGATTTGGAATTTTGATGAAATAATAGCTTATATTTCCAAATTCTTTACACTCAAAATAGGGGACATTATTTTTACAGGAACACCAGCAGGGGTAGGAAAAGTAAATATTGGGGACAAATTAGAAGGATATATAGGTGATGAAAAAATGTTGAATTTTGAAGTAAAATAATTTATTAAAAACAGACATTCACAATGTAAAACAGAAAATTATCTTTTATTGATTGCTGTAAGTTGTTGTTGTTGAGTGTTTTATGATAATCCATAATTGATACAAAAAGTATGAAAAATAATCTCTTATTTATTAAATTTTTAATTTTGAATAGTTTACTATTTCTTATACTTTTTAATTCTAATTTTTTACAAGCCCAGCCAGAAGTTTATACAAAGGCAATCCAGATGGCACAAAATGGAAACCCACAAGACGGTCTAAATCTTCTAAAAACAGAATTAAATGCAGATTCTGAAAATACTGAATTGCTTTATTATACAGGATATTATTTGGAACAATTAAGAAATATTCCTAAAGCTGTTGAGCTTTATAAAAAAGCTCTTAGAATAGACCAAAGCAATCTTGAGGCAAATTATAGATTAGGACTTTTATATGAAAAAAAGGATTCTATCCAACAAGCCTTTGATTTTTATAAAAAAGCTCTTTTGCATGTTTCTAACTCTGAAAAAAAACAAAAAAAAGAAATATTGGGAAGAGTTATTGTTCTTTCAGATAAGACAAAAAAAAATGATAAAACAACTCTAAACTATGTCAATCAGTATTTAAAATATTCAACTATAAATACAATTCCTTCTCCTGTTGCGCTCTCAGCAGCAACAATCCTTTTCCAAAATTTGGAATATGAAAAAGCTCAACAACTCACAAAGTCTATTTTAGAAAAGACAAATTCGGACGCTTATCCTATTCAAAAAGCTGCTTTTATTCATACTAGTTGTGCTTTTCGATTGCAAGACTTGGGTGCAATGAAAACATATTATGGTAGAATAAAAAATAAAAAACTCAAAACAGAATTAGAAAATACAGCCCCAAAGTATTATTATAATTTGGGTTATGTTTACTTCTTTTTGTATGATTTTGATAAGAGTTTGCGCTATTTACAGACGGCTTTAGTTATTAAACCTGATTATGTACCAGCTCAAATTTTTATTAATCAAGTAGAAGCACGACAAGCCGATAAATCTGATATGATTCGTTTTTTAAGAAAAAAAGTAGAACTCTCAAAGCAAAAAAATGCAGCTTATTACGCTGACCTTACTCGCCTTTATGTACACGAAGAACGTTATAATGAAGCTATCAAAATGGTAGATTCGTGTTTGAGATTAGAACCTAATAGGCACGATGTTTATTTTTTGAAGGCTCTCTCAAATTACAAAACAGTGAGAGATAAACAAGGAATTATTGTTCTGAAAAAATTGCTCAACAAATTTACAAGATTAAAAGAAGAAGACCGTTTGAAGTGTTATTTTTTGTTAGGATTGATTTATAAAAGAACACAAAATTATAGAGAAGCAAAAAAAGCATTCTTGCAGGCACAAAAAGGAATTTTTAAAGACGCAGTAAACTGGGAGTTAAAATCAGTTACCAGTAAGTAGTAATCAGTTACCAGTTACCAGTTACCAGTAATCAGTTAATTTCTCTAGAATTACGAATTACGAATTACGAATTACGAATTACGAATTACGAATTACGATTTTTTTTTTATTAAAAAACAGTGCTATTTATACTAAAAATCAGAGAAACGCAGTTTCGCACTGATTACTGATTACTGATTACTGATTACTGATTACTGATTACTGATTACTGATTACTGATTACTGATTACTGATTACTGA
>CAKZOK010000043.1 GCA_937136415.1 uncultured Cytophagales bacterium
ATTGATAAAATGAGCAGCTCCACCTTTAAATCCATAGCCCAACCAAAGATTACTTTCTTTTATCAATTTAAAAATCTCTTTATAGGTAATTGCGTTTTGATGTCCTACAATCAAAAACTTTTTATCGTACTCAATAAGCTGTGCTACATATTGCCTAAAAAGGGAAAAAGGAGGATTTGTAACCACAATATCAGCCTGTTTTAAAAGTTCTATACTTTCTTGACTTCTAAAATCGCCATCTTCTTTGAGTTCGATAATTCCAATTTCTTCTGGGTCTGGAACATTATTTCCATTTTTATCTCCTGTATATTCCAAATAAATTGCTTTTTCAGAATCGTTTTTACTAAACAAATCAGCATTTTGATTTTTGTAACAGGTCGCAATTAATTTTTTAAGACCTAGTTTTTTAAAATTATAAGAAAAATAATGAAAAAAATTACTTACTCGTGGGTCATCACAATTACAATAAACTATTTTGCCTTTAAAATGATTTTTGTAATGTTTTAATTCTCTTTCAATGTCGGTAAGTTGTGTATAAAATTCGTCTTTTTTATTATTTTTTGCTTGGTGTAAATTATTATTTTGTGATTTTTTAGCCATTTTAGGTAGTTTTATTTTTGGTTTGTAAACTTACAAAAAATACTTTCCTTTTGCAATCTGTTATTTTATCCTATTGATTTTCAATTTTGAAGATTTATTCTTCAAAATTACACTTTTTTCCCTAAATTAGTGTAAAAATAGAATTACGTATTAAATCCGTAATCCGTAATCCGTAATTCGTAATCCGTAATTCGTAATCCGTAATCTTTAATTCGTAATCCGTAATTCGTAATCCGTAATCTTTAATTCGTAATTCGTAATCCGTAATCTTTAATTCGTAATTATTATATGAGTACAGTTGATAATAAAGTTATTTTTTCGATGGCAGGAGTGAGCAAAACTTATCCTCCTCAAAAACAGGTATTAAAAAATATTTATCTTTCCTTTTTTTATGGTGCTAAAATTGGTGTCATCGGTCTGAATGGTGCAGGTAAATCTACCATTTTGAAAATTATTGCAGGTCTGGAAACCGAATATCAAGGCGAAGTAGTTTTTTCTCCTGGTTATTCGGTGGGTTATTTGGAACAAGAGCCAAAACTAGACCCTACCAAAACAGTAAAAGATATTGTACAAGAGGGCGCACAAGAAACAGTTGATTTACTCAAAGAATTTGAAGAAATAAATCTGAAATTTGGCGACCCAGAGATTCTTGATGACCCAGACAAAATGGATAAACTCATCGGACAACAAGCAAAAGTACAAGAAAAACTAGATGCTTTAGATGCTTGGAGTTTGGATACAAAACTAGAAAAAGCAATGGACGCACTTCGAACGCCTCCTGAAGATGCTATTATTGGTAATCTTTCGGGTGGAGAAAAAAGACGTGTTGCGCTGTGTCGTTTGCTTCTTAAAGAACCTGATGTTTTGCTTTTAGATGAGCCTACCAATCACTTGGACGCAGAATCTGTACACTGGCTAGAACATCATTTGAGAGATTATAAAGGAACAGTAATCATTGTTACTCACGACCGTTATTTCTTGGATAATGTAACCGAATGGATTTTGGAGCTTGATAATGGAAAGGGCATTCCGTGGAAAGCAAATTACTCGGATTGGTTAGACCAAAAGCAACAAAAAATGTCTGAAAATGAAAAAACGGCTTCTCGTTATCAAAAGGCATTACAAAAAGAGTTGGAGTGGTCAAGAATGAACTCAAAAGGAAAACAATCAAAATCTAAAGCTCGTATGTCTTCCTACGATAAGATGATGAGTGAAGACCAATCACAAAAAGAAGAAAAATTAGAAATTTATATTCCTGCAAGTGAGCGTTTGGGAGATGTAGTAATCGAAGCCAATGAAGTTTCGAAGGCATTTGGAGATAAATTATTATTCGAAAATCTCAATTTCTCATTGCCAAAAGGTGGAATTGTTGGAGTAATAGGACCCAATGGAGCAGGAAAAACAACCCTTTTCAAAATGATTATGGGAACAGAAAACCCTGACGGTGGAACTTTCAAAGTAGGCGAAACCGTACAAGTAGGCTACGCAGACCAAGAACACATACACATCGACAACGAAAAATCAATCTTCGAAACCATCACTGGAGGTAGCGAACTGATGATGCTCGGTGGAAAAGAAACAAATTCTCGTGCGTATGTAAGTCGTTTTAATTTTGGAGGTTCAGACCAACAGAAAAAATTAAAAGAGCTTTCGGGTGGAGAACGTAATCGTGTACATTTAGCCTTGACATTGAAAGAAGGTGCAAACTTACTTTTATTAGATGAGCCTACCAATGATTTGGACGTAAAAACGCTGCGTGCTTTAGAAGAAGGTTTGGATAATTTTGCTGGTTGTGCTGTTGTTATTTCCCATGATAGATGGTTCTTGGATAGAGTAGCAACTCATATTTTGGCTTTTGAAGGCGATTCACAAGTTCGTTTTTATGAAGGAAACTTTAGCGAATACATGGAAGACCGTCAGAAAAGATTAGGAGACGAAATCCCTAAACGTTTGAAATATAAGAAGTTAGTTTAAGATAGTGATTAATTATTAACGTTTAGTTATTAATGAATGACTTTAATCCTAGGCTGTTCAGAATTTGTTTATTTTCTCATACAGTTTTCGTGTCTTTTGAAATTTAGCTACGATGTAGCTCCTAAATGCGTTCATTTTGATTAAAATCTAAATCTACAAAGGTTACGCTGCCATGCAGCTAGAATAAAATTTTAATTGCTATTTTTAATTTATAAATCAATCCACCAAAAGATAAAAATGACTATAAACTATAGGAAGAGTTTTTGAAATTCTGAACAGTCTACCCTAAGGATTTTCATAATCCCTTAGGGTTTTTTATTTCGAACAAAAAACCATTTTAGTATATTAGCGTTAATAAAAGCTATACTGAAAACTATACTTGCTAAATTTACGTACTGTGTATAACCAAGTAGCTCTTGTAATGGTTATAAATAAATCCAAAAAACAAACTTATATATGTGGGACTATCTTCTCTATAAATTAAAAGACAAAATGCGTCTTGATGATGACAATGAACGTTCGGATAAAGTCATCGAAAATTCTGTTATCTGGTCAATGGCAGCTTCACTTATTCCGATTCCTTTCGCTGATATGATTGCCGTAACGGTCATACAGGCTGATATGGTCAGAAGATTGGCAGAAATAAATGGAGTAACTCCCAATAATGCAAATATAGAATCGTGGCTCGGAACGCTTTCGGGAGGGGTTTTGTCAAAACTAGGAGCGCAGGCTCTCAAACTTATTCCGGGGTGGGGAAGTATTGCTGGTGGTGTCGGAATGGCAGTTTTATCAGGAGCTTCTACCTATGCAGCAGGAAAAACGTTTGCCAAACATTTTAGAGAAGGAGGAGATTTAGAAAATTTTGATGCCGATGCTGTAAAAGAATTTTATGACGAGCAGCTCGTAAAAGGAAGAGATTTTGCAAAACAAATGAAAGATGAAGTAGAAAAACGTGCAAAGGCAGCTTACGCAGAATTTTCAGGTGAGGAAGTAAAACAAGAAAATGAAAAAGGTTTTGATTTTGAAGAAGTAATGGATTTTGAAGAAGTGGTAGATGAAAAATTTGAAAAAGAAGAAAAAACAACTTCAAAGCAAACAAGAAATCAAAATACAAAAAAAGAAGCAGACCAAGAGCCTCCTCATCAAGCCAACCCAAATAAAAATAACGCTCAAAAAGCTCCTAAAACAGAAGAAACGCCACCAAATAGTGCAGTGAATAAAGCTCAAAAGCCTACAAACCCATCTTCTTATCAATCTGCCAAAGAATCAGCAAATGCACTTGCAGAACTTAGACAATTAGCCAATTTGAGAGATAAAGGAATCTTGACAGAAGAAGAATTTCAGCGTTTGAAAGGAAAATTGATGGAAAAACTGTAGATTTTTTAACTGAATATTTCTAAAAAAAATAAGTTTAGGAGTTAAACAGATTCCTATGTTAAATTTTAATTCGTAATTGTTTCTACTATGCAAAGTAAAAAAACACTTATTCTTGGTGCAACACCAAATCCAACTCGTTATGCTTATCTAGCAGCCGAAAGATTGATAAATAGAAAACACCAAATTGTTCCAGTTGGAATCAAAAAAGGCGAAGTCTTTGGGCAACAAATAGAACATCAAACCGAAAATAATAACCTCAAAATTCATAATGATATTGATACAATTACGCTTTATGTAGGTGTCAAAAATCAACCTCAATGGTATAATTATATTCTTCAAACAAAACCAAAACGTGTTATCTTTAATCCCAATACTGAAAATCCTGAACTGATGGAAATGGCTAGAGAAACAGGAATTGAAGTTGAAGTAGCCTGTACATTGGTTTTGTTAAGTGTAGACCAA
>CAKZOK010000044.1 GCA_937136415.1 uncultured Cytophagales bacterium
CTAAAATTAATATTACCCTAAATTTTATGTATTTTTGAAAAATATAAATTAGACCTTTTCCATCTTCAAAAAAAACATAAAATACTATGCAACGAGATACTCAAATTTTTGATTTAATAGAAAAAGAACGCCAAAGACAAGAAAACGGCATCGAACTAATTGCCTCTGAAAACTTTGTTTCTCCTCAAGTAATGGAAGCAATGGGAAGCGTCTTGACAAATAAATACGCTGAAGGATTACCCAACAAACGTTATTATGGTGGTTGTGAAGTAGTTGATAAAGTAGAACAGTTGGCTATCGACCGTTTGAAAGAACTTTTCGGTGCAGAATGGGCAAACGTACAGCCACACTCGGGCGCACAAGCCAATGCAGCCGTTATGTTGGCAGTTTTGAAGGCTGGTGACAAAATATTGGGTTTTGACCTCTCACACGGTGGACACCTTACACATGGTTCAACAGTTAATTTTTCTGGAAAATTATATGAACCACATTTTTACGGAGTAGAAAAAGAAACTGGGCTTATCGACTGGGACAAAGTAGAACAGAAAGCAAAAGAAGTACAACCAAAATTATTGATTTGTGGTGCTTCTGCCTATTCTCGTGAGTGGGATTATGCTCGTTTGCGTAAGATTGCTGATAGTGTAGGTGCGCTTTTGTTGGCTGATATTGCTCACCCTGCTGGTCTTATTGCTGGTGGAATTTTGGATAATCCATTGCCTCATTGTCATATCGTAACCTCTACAACTCACAAAACTTTGCGTGGTGCAAGAGGTGGAATTATTATGATGGGTAAAGATTTTGAAAATCCATTTGGTATCAAAACACCAAAAGGACAGACAAGAATGATGTCTTCTTTATTGGATTCTGGAGTTTTCCCTGGTACGCAAGGCGGTCCACTTGAACACGTAATTGCAGCAAAAGCAGTTGCTTTTGGAGAAGCATTGAAGCCCGAATTTAAGACCTATATCAAGCAAGTTGCAAAAAATGCACAAGCAATGGCAAAAGCATTTGTAGCAAAAGATTATAAAATTATTTCGGGTGGAACAGACAATCATTTGATGCTTATTGACCTTCGAAATAAAGATATTACAGGCAAAAAAGCTGAAAATATTTTGGTAGAAGCTGATATTACACTCAACAAAAATATGGTTCCTTTTGACGACAAATCGCCGTTTGTTACTTCTGGAATGCGTATCGGAACGGCTGCCATTACCACTCGTGGAATGAAAGAAAGCGATATGGAACGCATCGTAGAATTGATTGATAAAGTGTTGATGAATGCAGATGATGAAAAAATAATTGCTGATGTGCGTAAAGAAATAAACAACTGGATGAAAGATTTTCCTTTGTATAAAGAGCTAGAAATGAGCGTTTAGGTAGTTGTTAATGGTAAGTTATTAGTGATTAATTAATAATTTTTTGATAAATCAAATTTCTAGATTTTTTCTAGGAATTTGATTTATCAATTTTTTAATAAAATTATGGCTATAAAAAATAAGACAGAAGAAGAAAGATATAAAAAGATTAAGCAGAAAAAAAATATTTCTAAAGAAGAATGTTTAGATAGAGAAGCAGTTGCAGAAACTAAAAACAAATACCATAATGGTAAAATAGTCGCTATGGCAGGAGCGAAGGTAAAATAAAGCTAGAGGATATTTATAAGGAAATCGGTTTTGAAGTAGATACAGAAAATGAATAAATTATTTGAATACCAACAATTTTATTTTCTTCTAAACATAACAGTTGTTTTTGAAATTACTGTATTTTCTCCACTTTCATATTCTTCATAATTGATAAAATGTAGTAACTCTTTATTGGGCATTTCTACATTAAATACCACGTGGTCGGCATCTTCTATTTTTTTCTTACTATGTATAGTAATTCTATTTTTTTCTTTATCATAAGTCCAAAAGCCACCTTCTCCAAACATTCCAAACTGACCATCTTTTTTTGTAGTGTAAGTATAATCTTCTTTAAAATCCATTTCAAAATTCTTTACTATGGCTGAATCTACCTTTTCAAATTTAGTAATATCTTTGATAGCTCTTTCTTTGCTAAGTGCAACCAAATCCCATTTTCCTATAATTTTTTCTGGTTTAAAATTTTGAGTAGATTTGCAAGAAAATAAAAAAAATAAGAAGCAGTACAGAAAAAACAAGTGATATTTCATAATTTTTGAGTCAAAAAATAAATTAAATATTTGTTATAATTGTTTTATAGTAGTATTGAAAATACAAATATACAATTTTCATAATTTAATCATTTAGCTGAATGCAAACGGCTAAACGTTTCAGGAGTCATTCGAAGATAAGCAGCAATATATTTATGAGGAATCTCTTGAAAAAGCTGTGGACTTCGTTCATAAACACGCTTATAACGCTCGGCAGGTGAGTTGTGTAACAAATCTACTTCTCTTTCTAGTTGTTGCAAAACAAGCTCTTCCAACAAAATTCGCCAAAGATTTGTATATTCTGTATTGGATAAAACAAAATTTTTAAAATCAGTTGCATGGATTCTAATTACTTCAGATTTACGAATAGCTTCAATAGAATAAATAGTTGGAATATCTCTAAAAAAAGAATCCAAAACTGTAACGAGTGAGCCACGATAGGCAAAACGAGTGGTATGAATTTCGTTTTCACTCTCTACACAAATCCTAAATGCACCATTTTCTACATAATAAATCCAATTATCGGTACTTCCTGTTTGGACAAGCATTTCATTTCTTGATAAAATAAGTTTTTTATTCCATAAAGTAGGAATTTTTTTGTCTATTGCTGCTTTGAGAATTTGTATTGGGTTCATCAATAAAAATAAAAAAAATAATCTATTTGCCCTAAATTTTGACTAACAAACCTCATTTTTTTCCAAAAAATAGATGATTTTAATCCGAAATATTTTGTGTGCATATTCAGTTTTAAGGAACTAAATGCACCTAAAAAATGAATCGTGATAATTTTTAATACTTTATAATTCATTCCAATTTATTACAAAAGGCTGATTAACAAGTTTGTAACTAATATTCAGAACACTAGAGTTGATAAAAGTAGTATCAGAATTATTTATTTTTCCATAGGATTCATGAATATGCCCAAAAGCATGAATTTTTGGTTTTATATTTTCTACAAATTGAATCAATTCTTCACAGCCCACCTGCAGACCATGTATTGTTTGGTCTAAAACGCCGTAAGCAGGTCCATGTGTAAGCAAAATATCTGTGTCCAATGGAATTTTTTTCCAATATTTTCGAATTTTTTCTCCTCTATCACAATTAAATGCCCAATCATAAAAACGAGGGCTAATGGGCGAACCCCAAATTTTGATTCCTTCTATTTCGACAGAAGAATTATTCAAATAAATGCAGTTGGAAGGAACAAATGATTCGGCTAAAGAAGGATTTTTTTCGAATAAAAAGTCATGATTTCCTGCAATAAAAATTTTATAAGTATAATCCTGTTGTTCAAACCATTTCAAAAAATCTTTTACTTCACTTTCTTTTCCTAGCTTACTAATATCCCCAGTGTGGATAAGCATTGTCTTTTTGCCTTCTAATTTTGGAAGGATTAGTTTTTTGTGTTGTCCGTGTGTATCTGAAATAAAAATAATGTACATAATTCTTTTTTTTATAAAAAATCACTACAAAAATAATTTTTATAGCGATTTTTTTATTTCTTAAATGAGTAGATTATATTTCTTCGTCTGCGTTTTCAGCTTCTTGCATTTCGGCTTCTATTTTTCCAATAGCTTGGTCAATAAGCCAAATTCCCTGCCCTTCTTCGCCAATAATATCAAAAAGCTCTAAGGCACGGCGAGAAATTACTTCTTCTTCTCTTTGCTCATTTACAAACCATTGCAAAAACTGAAAAGTAGCAAAATCTTTTGCCTTCAAACAAGCATCTACAATTTCATTAATGGCTAAAGTTACCTGAATTTCGTGCTTTAAGGCTGTTTCAAAAACATCTCTCAATTTTTCAAAATCATAACGCATATCTGTAATTTCGGGAGCAAGAGCATGTCCACCAGCATTATTGAGATAATTAAAAAATTTCATCATGTGCATGCGCTCTTCTTCTGCATGATTGTAAAGGTAGGTTGCCGAGTTGGTATAACCCTCTTTATCGCACCAAGAAGCAGCAGCCAAATAAGCCCAAGAAGAACGAGCTTCTAATTTAATTTGTTCGTTAATAAGGTTTTGCATTTCTTGTGTAATCGATGTTTTCATCGTTACAAGTGTTTTTTGGATTCCATTTTTTGGCATAATTCTCTTTATTTTTGATTGATTATATTCAAAATTAATAAAAGTAAGGAACATATTTTACTGATTCTGCCTTACTTTACTAAACAAAGCAATAAGAGAAAGAATTTGTTTTTGAAAACAACCTATAAATATGAGATTAGAATTAGTCAAAATAAAATTAGAATGAAACTATCCGATTTTGAATTAGTAAAAAAATACAATCCATTGTTTGAAGCAATGAAGAATACGTTACAAGACCCAATAAAACACGCAGAGGGCGATGTTTTTACGCATACACAAATGGTTTTGGATTCGATATTAAAAACAGAAGAATGGAAGGGTTTCTCAAAACAAGAACAAAAAATATTACTGCTTACTGTTCTTTTTCATGATGTTTGCAAGCCTCATACACTTACCCATGAAGCTGATGGAAGCATTAGCCACCCTAGCCATGGACGAAAAGGCGCACAACTGACACGAGAGATTTTGGATAAAGAAAATTATGATTTGGATACAATTTATAAAGTCTATCAAACTATTTTGTATCATGGTTATCCATTTTGGGCATATTCAAAAGAAAATCCTCAAAAAAATATGATTCTGACAAGTATTTTATCAAATAATAAATGGCTCTATACGTTTGGAAAGGCTGATTTGGGAGGGCGAATTTGTCAAGATTGGGAAGAATGGGCGTATCGTTTGGAGATTTTTAAAGAATTAGGAATAGAAAATGAATGTTTTGATACGCCATATAATTTTTATGCTGACTATGATAGATTTGAATACTTTAGAAAGAAAAATAATTTTCCAAATACACAGCTTTATCCAGAATATACATTTGAAATAATAATGCTTTCTGGGCTTCCTGCAAGTGGAAAGGATAGTTTTATTAGAGAAATGAATCAAAATTTGCCCATTGTTTCGATGGACGATTTGAGAAAAGAATTAAAAACAAAACCAACCGACAATCAAGGCAAAATCATTCAAGCAGCCAAAGAAAAAAGCCGAGAATATTGCCGAAAAAAACAGTCATTTATTTGGAATGCAACCAATCTTACCAAACAAGTCCGAAATAGTTTGATTTCAATATGGCTTCCCTACAAACCAAAAATCAAAATTGTCTTTATTCATAAAAATATAAATCAAATTTTGAAAGATAATAATTCAAGAGAAGAAAAGGATATTGTACCCACCCAAAAAATCTGGCAAATGCACCAACGCTTAGAGTTTCCAGACATACAAGAGGCTCATGAAGTTATTTTTTTAGAAAAAAATTGATTTATCACTTTAATTGCCTTACAGATTTTCTATTTCGCTACAAAAAAGCGAAATTTGCAACCTTATTTGAATATTACGAATATCGTTTTTTTGATTCTTCTTATCTATTTCAAAGTTTTGGTCTTTTTATATAGCTAATTATAATCGTAATTAGTTTGTGCTAAATATTCATTTCGTAATTTTTAATTTGTAATTGCATTATGCTTCTTTTGGCAATAGATTTTGGAAATACAACACTCAAAGCTGCTCTCTTCGAAGATGAAGTGCTTTTGGAGGTGCGTTATTCACTTTCTATTTCTGATATAGAATGTTGGCTAGATGAAATTATGACTTTGTGTTCTGCCTCTTTGGAGGGAATAATTATTAGTTCGGTTAGAAAAAATGAAAATATAAAAACATCTTTTGTAAAGAAATTAGAAAAAAAAATGATTCTTGATAGATTTAATAAATCTAAATTAATCATAAAATCAGATTATACGATGCCAAAAATTGCAACAAATAGGAAAGCAATTAGCGTCGTAGTACCAGTTATATTTTTAGACGAAAATACACCATTGCCTATCCAAAACGATTATAAAACTCCCAAAACACTGGGAAAAGACCGTTTGGCTGCCGTAATTGGTGCTTATTTTTTGGAAAAAAAAGTTATCAAACAACCTACTTTGGTTATTGATGCAGGAACTTGTATTACTTTTGATTTTATAAATTCAGATAAAAAAAAAGTAATTTATCAAGGAGGAAGTATTTCGTTGGGTTTACAGATGCGTTTTAAGGCTTTAGGTAAGTTTACAGCAAAACTACCTTTACTTAAACCAAATGAAAATTTGCCCACACCTATCGGACAAACAACACAATCAGCAATGCAAAGTGGTGTGCAGTTTGGGCTTCTTTCAGAAATAAAAGGAATTATTGATTTTTATCAAAATCAAATTACTCAAAATAAAGAATTATTGATTGTCGTTTGTGGTGGCGATGCTCAAATTTTAAAAAAATGGTGGGAAGAATATGTAATTAATTTTACAGACAACTCGCATTATTACCCAAAATGGACTATCGAACCAAATTTGGTTTTGATAGGATTACAACGAATTTTTCAGTTTATAAAAAATAATGAAGACAACTAATTTTTATTTCCGTTTTATATCAAAACGCACTACCTCTTTTTTGGGAGCGATTTTGATTTTGTGTGCTTCTTTTTTTATCTCTTTTTCTACTTTGGCTCAAATGGCAAATAATCCTTTTTCAAGAATTGGATTAGGAGAAATTTCGACACAACGCTCGATTTCTAATTTGGCAATGGGAGGAATGGGAGTAAGCCTTCCTACTATAAAATATTCTAATCTACAAAACCCAGCTCTTTTGAGTTATCACAAACTGACCGTTTTTGAAGGAGCTGGCTTAGGCGAATATAAGGATTTGAAAACAAATACAATTCAGACAAATGATTTTTCGGGAAGTTTGGGATATTTATCGCTTATTTTTCCAGTGTACAAAAATATGGCTATTAATGTTGGTTTTCAGCCTTTCTCTTCTGTAAATTATAATGCTGTAAGCTATGGGCTTTTAGAAAACACTTCTACTTTTGTAAAGTATGATTATGAAGGAACAGGAGGGGTTTCACAAGTTTTTTTAGGTACAGGCTACAAAATTGTTGATAATCTGTCTTTAGGCGCACAAATCAATTATAATTTTGGGGCAATTAGTAATACTTCTACTTCTACCTTAGATGATTTTAGAGGTAGTTTTCTTGCCCAGCTTACCGACCGTTATAATTATAGTGATTTTACTTATCGTTTGGGGCTTCATTATTTTATTTCTGTTTTTGATAATTCACAAATCAATGTAGGAGTAAGTTATGATGGTACTGCTAATTTTGATGCAACACATTTTAGAGCCTTCGAACGCAAAAACTTTGGAGATATAGTTATTGATGGTGATACTCTTTTTTCAGAAATGAAAGAATCTATCAAAATTCCTGATGCTTTTACGGTCGGAATTAGCCTACAACGTGGTTATTTGCAGGCTGCGTCAGGAACGAAAAACACAGCATATAGTATTGGTGTAGATTATACTATGCAGGATTGGAGCATCTCAAATGGCTCTACTATTGTAAGAAATAATCCTTTACAGAGTAGCTACAAAATTAGTGCAGGGGGAGAGATTACTCCCAATGTTCGTAACTCAAATTACTTAGCAAGAATAACTTATCGTGCTGGTTTTACGTACACTCAAACACCCTTAGTTGTCAATAATGAATCTATTGAAGATATGAGTTTGAGTATAGGTTTTTCACTCCCAGTGAAAAATAATTTTTCCTCTCTCAACCTATATAGTGCAATCGGTCAGCGTGGAACTTTAGATACTATTCAAGAAAAATATATAAAGCTTGGATTAGGAATTTCTATTAGTGATAGATGGTTTGTTCGTTCTAGGTTTGATTAATTTATATCTAAATAGTATGGTTTTTGTTGAAACATAGGTAAAAAAAATAATTTTACTCAAAAAAACATAATTATATGAAACGATTATTAATTTTTACTTTCTTTTTATCTTTTGCTATTACAGCAAAAGCGCAGCCTCCTGCACGTATTTTGTTTAACTCTAGCTTTGAAGAGCCTGTTGTTTGTGGTGATGTTAATGATCCTAACAATGGAACTACTTGTTATAGAACTATAGATGAAGCATTTGTAGTAGGCTGGGATGTTGCTAATCCTCTTGATCCAGTAGTAGAGTTTTGGCGTAATAACTTCAATGGTGTTAGAGCTCAAGATGGCAGGCAGCATATCGAACTTAATGCGAATCAGCCTTCTGATGTTTATTTAGATGTTTGTTTGCTAGAAAATGAAGTAGTTACATTAGTTTATCATCACAGAGCGAGAGGAGGAGCAAATACACTAAATACAATGGAAATTGAGGCTATAAATCAAGTTGGAGGAAATATTGAAATTAGTAATGTTACAGCGACTAATGTTCCAGATGCTATTGGCACTACTTGGACAGGAGTGGGGACAACTAATGTTCCACCAGCGCCTACTAATACATTTCAAGTAACTAGCCCTACACAAGGCTGGACAAGATTTGAAGCTGATATGACCAATGTAGGTTCTTCAGGAACTTGTAGAATAGTATTTAGAGGTGTAGGAGGAGGTTCTTTGGGTAACTTTATTGATAATGTGCAAATTGGGGGTCTTAATCCTCTAACAGAGCTTAGTTCTGCTACTTATTCAGATGACGAAGGAACAGGAGGAAACATGCCTGTAATGATTATTAATGGACGTGTAGATCCACCTGCAGGTGCTACTAGCGTACAAATACAACTTAGCGATGGGTCAGCCACCGACCCTGCTGATTATAATGCTGCTGTTGCTCTTGCTGCTGCCAACCCTGCTATTTATTCCTATAATGCTGGCACAAAAATACTGACAGTAACTATTGCCCCTGGAGATTATGATGGAACAGTAGCCACAGGAATACCTATTCCATTAGGAGTTGTTAATGATAATGATGATGAACCAACTGAAAATATTGTTTTAGCCTATATTCCTAATAGTGAAGTTGGTAATATAGCAATTGCTGATGCAGATTGTAATACAACTGAGGTGTTGGATGCAGACTATTTTATCATTGATGATGATGACCCTCTTCCTGTTACTTTTATAGAATGGAAATTAGATGATAGTGAATGTGGAAATGTAAAACTAAACTGGATTACTGCACAAGAACTCAATAGTGATTATTTTGAAGTTCAGTTTTCAGAAGATGGAAAAGAATGGGGAGCTATTGCAAAACTGACTGCCAAAGGAACAAGTAATTATGAAAATAATTATTCTTTTGTTCATCAGACAGACTATAAAAGCGGCTACTATCGTTTGAATCAAGTAGATTTTAATGGTACTTCTTCCCTTACGCACGCAATTTCTAGTGAGCAAGATTGTGATGAGAAAAGCAACTATTTCAAATTCTATCCCAATCCAAAATCTTCTAATCAAGATTTGACTTTAGAATTTTATTCTACTTCTACTTCTCTCAATTATACAATTATTGATGCGTTGGGAAGAGAAATCAAAACAAGTAGCACTCCAACAAAGTCAAATCAATTTATAAAACAAAACATACAAGAAAACCTCAATAAAGGTTTGTATTTAATTAAATTTTGGCAGAATAATAAAGAAGTCTATCAAACTAAATTGATTGTGAAATAAAATTTTTCTGTATTTATTCAAAACTCCTTATTCATTTTTATATGAATAAGGAGCTTTTTGTTTGCACAAAAAAAACACTAAACTTTTAAAGTTTAGTGTTTTTTTATATAATTCAAATGCGTATTCTGTCTAAGAAAACAAGCTGTTTTTGTTTGACAAGATACTTTATCAGTCAGCTATTCACCTACTGATACACGTTCGAATGCTTTGATTTCCATTCCTTTTCCTTCATTTTTTACATATTGTGCAACCGTAACCTTAGAGTCTTTTACGAAGGCTTGATTCATAAGTGTATTTTCTTGAAGGTATTTTTTTACATATCCTTGAGCTATTCTGTCTAAGATATTTTCTGGCTTGCCTTCTTCTCTTGCACGCTCTACACCAATCGCCATTTCACGCTCTGTAACTTTTGGATCAACACCGTCTTCATTAAGAGCAACAGGGTTCATTGCTGCGATTTGCATACCCAAATCTTTTCCGATAGCATCATAATCAGCATCAGCAGCATTATCCATTGCTACCAAAACACCTACTTTTCCGTTTGAGTGAATGTAAGCAGCTAATTTGTCAGCCGAAAGATGACTATATCCTACAATAGAAATTTTTTCACCCATTTTACCAATAAAGTCAGTAATTTTGGCTTCTAATGCTTGTCCATCAATTTCTAATGCCAAAAGAGCTTCAGCAGTAGCAGGTTTTTTGTTTGCAGCAAGCTGTGCAATTTCATTTCCTAATTTTTGAAACTCTTCATTACGAGCTACAAAATCAGTTTCACAACCCAATCCGATAATTACACCTTCTGAATCATTATTGAAAATTTCGATAAAAACTGCACCTTCTGCTGTATCTCTATCAGCACGTTTGGCAGAAATTTTTTGTCCTTGTTTGCGCAAAATATCTACTGCACCATCAAAATCTCCATTTGATTCTGTAAGAGCTTTTTTGCAGTCCATCATTCCTGCACCTGTCATTTCACGAAGCTTTTTTACTTCACTTGCCTTAATTGCCATTATTGTATGTTTTGTGTTCTTGATAGAACGAATTAAAAACGAATTAAAAAAAGAGTGATTAGTAGCTGCAAAGTTACGAATCACTCTCTTGGAATAATTACGAATTACGGATTACGATTTGGAAATCATCGTAAATATATACCTATTTTTAATCAATAATTAAAGATAATATTTTTTGATTAAAATTATTTATAATTCACGAATTGAACTAATAATTAGCTACGCTGAGTTTCAATTTGTAATCCATAATCTTTAATCCGTAATTGTTCATTATTCATTATACGATTATGCAAAAGTAGAGTTTACAAAATCTGTATCTTCTTGTGAGTTCTCACGACCACGGTAAGAGTTAGCAAGAATAGTTTTGAGGCGATTGAGTTCTTCACGAGCAGTATCCAATCCTTCAGAAGGACGTTCAGATTTTTTTGTTTTGAAATAATCTGACTGGATAGTTTTTAGCTCACTGATACGCTTCTCAATCTTTAGTTTGGTCTTTGTTTCGAAAGCCATAGTGATATAAGAATTTAACTTCAATTACGAATTTTCAATTACGAAATACTTAATTGTCAAAACTCATTGAAATTTGTTTTGATAAAATCAATTTATATATTAAAGTAGCAAACAGCTTCCAAACTATTTGAATAGCATGTTTTGAAATATAATCAACACTTAAAAAATATTGATTACTTCAGCTTGTTTGCTACTTTTATTTGTCAAGTTTAGTATTGAAATAATAAACAGGTCATAAATAAAATAAGTAATTCGTTTATAACTTATCACTTACAATTTATAACTATATTTAATTATTCCTCTTCGTTAGCATCTTCTTTTGCTTTCGAAGCTACAGCTTTAGATTTTTTTTCATCTATTGCACGTTTTTTATTTTCTTCCTCTTGCAATTTAGCTTGTTCACGGTCTTCTTTTCTTTCTGCCAAACCTTCTTCAACAGCTTTTCCGATGATAGAAGTAAGAAGAGAGATAGACTTGTAAGCATCATCATTTGCAGGAACTGCATAATCAACGATATTAGGGTCTGCATTTGTATCAACGATAGCAAAAACAGGAATATTAAGGCGTTTTGCTTCTTTGATAGCAATGTGTTCACGAACAACATCTACTACAAAAAGAGCAGAAGGCAAACGGTTGAGGTCTGCAATACCACCTAATACACGCTCTAATTTCTCTTGTTCACGTGTAATCATAAGACGTTCACGCTTTGCTAAGTTTTTGTACATATCACTTTTCATCATGCGCTCTGTTGATTGCATTTTTTTGATAGACTTACGTACAGTAGCAAAATTGGTAAGCATTCCACCTAACCAACGGTCTGTAACATAAGGCATATTTAGGCGTTGTGCCTCTTGTGATACTACTTCTTGTGCTTGTTTTTTTGTTGCAACAAACATAATTTTTTGTCCTTTACGAGCCATTTCTTTGATGGCAGCCGTAGTACGCTCTAGACTGGCGAGAGTCTTATTTAGGTCAATGATGTGGATACCATTGCGCTCCATAAAGATATAGGGAGCCATTTTTGGATTCCACTTGCGTTTCAAGTGACCGAAATGCACGCCTGCGTCCAAAAGGTCTTTATATTCTATTTTGTCCATAGTAATTTTTTACTCTGTGAGGAGAATGTAAATCAATTTCGAAACTTTGATTCTTTTTTCTATACAATTTAATTGTAGAGGCGAGAATCACGCATTCGGGATTATTATTTTAATAAAAAAGGGCAGGAATGATAATAATTATTAATTACAAATTAATCAGTGTAGCTAATTAAATATTATTCCTATGGTTAAGAGTTTTATATTATTTCAAAAATGCCTTTTGAGAAATTTGAAAAAATACTTGTGATAAGCACAGAGAAATAAAATACCCACTTCGAAAACGAGAGTCTATTTGTAATTGACTTACATCGTCTTTGAGTTTGTAATCTTTCATCTGTAATTTCGTCTTAACGTTTACTGAATTGGAATCTACGACGTGCTTTTCTACGACCGTATTTCTTACGTTCTACCATACGAGGGTCACGTGTAAGGAATCCTTCAGCTTTAAGAGCTGGGCGAAGCTCTGGGTCATGCTCTACTAAAGCACGAGAAATACCAAGACGAACAGCACCTGCTTGTCCTGTGATTCCACCACTAGTTACATTAACATTTACATCAAAAGCACCTACTTTGTCTGTAACAACAAATGGTTGGTTGATGATGATACGTAAGATTTCTGTTGGGAAGTAGTCTTCTATAGCACGACCGTTTACAGTAATTTTGCCTGCGCCCGATTGCATATAAACACGAGCTACTGCCTTCTTACGTCTTCCGAGGGTGTGAAGAGTTGTACTCATTTATAAATTAAATGGTTTAGATTTACCTTAGAATTTTACTTCTTTAGGTTGTTGTGCTTCGTGAGGATGCTCACTTCCTGCATGCACAAACAAATTACGGAATAACTCACGTCCTAAACGGTTGTGAGGCAACATACCTTTTACTGCATCTTCTACAAGTTGTGTAGGTTTGCGCTGTAAAATTTGGCGTGCTGAATAAATTTTCTGACCACCTGGGTATCCAGAGTGAGTAATGATCTTTTTGTCGTTCCACTTCTTACCAGTAAGGTGGATTTTTTCGGCATTAATAACGATTACACTATCACCACAATCATTGTGAGGAGTGTAAGAAGGCTTGTGTTTTCCACGCAAACGCTTCGCTATTTCACTTGCCATACGACCCAAAGTTTGTCCTTCTGCATCAACAATAAGCCATTCACGGTCTTCTTTGCCTTGCTCTGCTGTAACAAACTCAGTTTTGTAACTAAGTGAATCCATTTTTTTGGAAATTAAATGAATAGAATTTTTAATTACAAATTATAAATTATGAGTTACGGTTTGTAAGTCTAAAAATTTATATTTATAAGTTAAATACATATTCAAATTACTATAAAAATTTAACTAATTTCTATTAAAATGATTCAGTATCAAGCTACTACATTTTTCTAATTAAAGAATAGGCAAAAACTTATTACTGCTATTTTAATAGGTCTGCAAAATTAGATGTTTTCTTATTGATTTCCAAATAGTTGAGTAAATTTATTGATTATAATCTATATATTTTGAAGTAATTTGATTTTTTGTCTAATATGAGAGAGAAAATAAAGGCTATACTATCTTTGTCCAAATATTTTGATTGTTTTGTAATTGATTGAGTGTTTTGGCTTCATAACGCCAGTGTTTGGTGCTTGTTATTTCAAAATCATTACAGACATATTTTGCTACTGCTTTGGAAAAGTCTTGATATAAGAAAGCTTCTTCCAAACGAATTACGAAACCTTCTACTTGCCTTTCTTTTGTATTTTGATATTCTTCAAATTTTTCTAAGATTGTTTTTTTGTTATAAATTCCTTCATAAATAAGGGCAGGATAAGAAATTCCTATTTTATCAAAAATGATTTTGGTTTCTTTCCAAGATAAAGACTGATTTTTTATTTCATTTTTATCATTATTTTCTGACCAAATAGAATAAGCTAAAAAGATATTTTCCAAATCTTGATAAAAAATAGTGTGTTTGTAAAATAAATTTTCACCACAGATTCGCCAGTTTTTTAATTGATTTAATTGGGGTAATATAGCATTTCTAAATCGTTCTATCCAACGATGAGATTCGTCTTTTGTGCTATCCAACGAACGAGCATGCAGGTGGTTTGTATAAATTGTTGTGTTTTCTCCGTCCATTTTTTCCATTATTACAACTTGTTTTGCTTCAAAGCTAGAGTCATCTAGCAAAACCTTGTCGTCTGAACCACGTTTGGGAGAATAAGGTAAATGAAATGTGCGAGGATATTTATAATAATTTTTTTCTTTTATACTCTCATTAATAATTAATTTTAAAATTTAGTATGTATAAATAACTGTTAAATAATACTTTAAGTAGATAAAATGTTGTAAAACTAGAATTAAGTTTAGTAATTTTGTAATTATGGTAATATATAAAATTAAAGAAAAGATGGATTGAAAGTGATTTTTCTCTGGGCGAGTCATCTTTGATTAATATGGTTGTAAAAAATGAAGAATAGAATTTTATACATTCTACTTTCGGTATTTATGCTTTGCATGTGCAATACACAGACAGCATTGGCTGCAACAAAATATTGCATTGCGGCACAACATGTGGGCA
>CAKZOK010000045.1 GCA_937136415.1 uncultured Cytophagales bacterium
ACAATGCCGTTGTTGGTGTTTTAGCGAAGCGACACCAACAACCAAATAACTTATCATACTTTTTACAACACCACTATTTATTTTTGTATTAATTTGTTTAAGCGAGTATTAAAATTCTTTTTGTTGATACCAATTAATTTATTTATGACTCTCATATAATTAGTAAGCTCCTCTTGTCCACCACTATTAATTAATTCTATTATTTCTTTTTTTCCTTTTGTGAGTATTACTTGGTCAATAATAACACTAGAAATAACCGACCTAACAGAAAGATTTTCTGCAATATTATCAAAAATTGGATAATCTTTTTCAAATAAAGTCCAAAGTGTAGTGTCTTTGTGATGATTGAGGTAGCTTCTTAATTCTTCTAAAAGTCTTTTTTGAGTAACCATTTCGCCTTTTTCATCAGTATAGTAGGCATTACCTAATGTATATGCTAATCCTTCTTCTGCTATCCAGTTTCGATTTTTTCTTTGATTCACTAATCCTGAATAATAATGAAATATGTCATGTGAAAAATCTTCATGGTTCATAAATATTGTATTTGCAATCACTCCATAACCTCCTAAATAAGAGCCATTTGAGTATAAAGAATATTTATGACCCATCAAATTTAAAATTTCTTGATAATTATCACACATGTAAAAATCCATTTGTTGTGCCTTTATATCAAAAAGATTAGCTATATCATTATTTTTTTTATTAAAAATAATAGCTTTTTCTTTATCTAAGTTGTTTCTATAATGATAAGTAATATTTCCAATTTTTTGCTTTTTCCAATATCTTGTAAGGTATTCTAGTGGAATTGAAAAAGTAACCTTGTTATTTTTAATTTTAGCAATTAAATCAGTTAAATATAAAACAATAGGTAAATTATTTTCTTTTTTTATGGTACAAATTATTGAAATAGAATATGTGTTTTTAGTAATAGGAAAAATATTTATGAGTTGTCTTTTATAACTCTCTTTTTTAATAGAGTCTTCTTTGAGTTCGTAGTGTTGAATTTTTTTGAGAGATATGATAGTTAATTTTCTATTAGATTCCTCTATAAAACTACTATCTATTTCTTCTTCTATAATAATTTGTTGGTAGAGAGAGTCTAAACTTTTGACAATCATTTTTTTATTATGCTTACTCATATTTACATAACTAGGTACTGATATAAAATCTTGAGCCTTGACATTTGTAAATAAGAATATTGAAAATAGAATATATAAAAAATATTTCATTATGTAAATTTAGTTATGGATTATTTTAAAGAAATAAAGGGTTAATTTTTTTTGTTTTATTATTTAAAATAGTGTTGTTGTAATAATTTATTATAGCTTTTTTAATAAAAAACCTTTTAATTTATACAACAACACTTTTCATAACTTTACTCTACTACTTCTCCATTAAAACGAAGAATAACAGGCTTACTTTCTCCAGCCATTGTAACAGTTACTGTTTTGCTAAATGCTCCAATTTTGGCAGCGTTGAAAGTTGCTTCTATATTGCTTGATTGCCCTGCTGGGATAGCTTCTTTCGAAAACTTTACGCCTGTGCAGCCACAAGAGCCTTTTGCTGATTGGATAAGGATAGGTGTTGTGCCTGTATTGACAAATTCATAACTTGCTGTTACAGGTTTGTTGTGTTCAATTTGTCCAAATTCAATGCTTGTTTGTTTCCAGTTGATGGCATTGTAGGCAGGAGAAAAAGCGAATAAAAAAGAAAGAGTAACAAGTGTAAAAAGAAAACCAAAAAATTGCTTTTGCATAATTTTGAAAATTTAGATTGTAAATAAAATAATGATTTGATAATTTTAAATTAAGTCGTGGTTGCAACAAGAACTTATACAAATGTACGGCAAAACACCTTTCACTGCTGTTAATGACTTTCAAAGGTTTGTTAATCAGATGTTAATACGTTTTAGAAGTTGATTAGAAAGACTTTTAAAGCGTATTTTTGTTGTATGAACAAACGAACCATTACAGTCCTGCTAATTTTTGCTATGTTTTCTATTTTTGGAATTATTTCAATTCAAATCTATTGGGTAGAGCGTGCCTTTGATGCAAATAGAAAGCAAAACGAACAAAAAATACAAGTGGCTTTACAGAATATTGCCGAAAAAATTGCAAATTATAGCAAAACAACCCTGCCTTCTCAATCTCCAATTAATCAGATTTCTAGTGATTATTATACCGTTAGTGTAAATTGTGAAATTGATGCTGCCATACTTGAATATTTTTTGAAAAATGAATTTTCAAAAAGAAATATTCAGACAGATTTTGAATATGGAATTTATGATTGTGATAGCCAAAAAATGGTCTATGGAAATTATATTTCATTACACCAAGACAAAAAAAAACCACAAAAAATAAAAAAAGAACTCCCAAAATGGGAGGGGCAAAATTATTATTTTGGTATTCGCTTTCCTTCGGTTTCTTCTAGGTTGGTTTCAGAAATGGATATTTGGATATTTTTGTCAGTTATTTTACTTTTAGTTATTTTCTTTTTGGTCTATGGAATGTTTTTTATTATTACACAAAGGCAGTTTTCTCAAGCTCAAAAACAATTTATAAATAATATTACTCACGAACTCAAAACTCCAATTTCCATTTTAGGGATTGCTGCAAAGGTCTTGATAAGTCATAATTTGGAAGAAAGCAAAGATGAAAAAAATAGAAAAAAACAGTATGCCATTATTGTAAAAGAACAAACAGAAAGACTAAATTCTCAAGTAGAAAAACTCGTCGAACTTTTGATGTTGGAGCGAAGCACTTATGTACCTCTTTCTTTACAAAAATTAAATATTCAAAAATTAATTCAAGAAACAATACAGAGTTTCGAATTAGAAATTTTGGCAAAACAGGACTTGCAAAACCAAAACTTTAGCATTCAATTTAATCAATCAGAAATAGAAACAAAACAGGATTTTTTTATAAAAGCTGACAAAACACATTTTCAAAATATGATTCATAATCTCTTAGAAAATGCCTTCAAATACAATCAAAACAAACCTTTTGTAGAAATTGCTATTTCAAATCCATCAAAAAACAAACTCATATTGTCTGTAAAAGATAACGGAATAGGAATTGATAAAAAATTCCAAAAACGAATTTTTGATAAGTTTTTTAGAATCCAAAATAATGATATTCATACTACAAAAGGTTTTGGCTTAGGCTTGAGTTATATCAAACAAGTAGTAAAGGCGCACAAATGGAAAATAAAAATAGAGAGTAATTTGAATAAGGGAACAACTTTTTTTATAGAAATTAAATAAATTACGATACTAAATTAAAAGCTATATCTAAAAATGTATCTTGTTTAAGCCTGAAAAATATTCACTCATTTACTGATTACTGGTAATTGATAACTGAAAATGTCCAATGCCGTTGATTGGTGTTTTAGCGAAGCGACACCAACAACCAAATAACTTATCATACTTTTTACAACACCACCGTTTATTTTTATTAAAAAATACTACATTTTATATCAAAGGAAAGCCTTTGCCCTACTAATTTCAGACTTTCTAATTTATTACGAAGTCTTTTTTTTGTACAAAAAGAATATATTATTATCTATATTTACAAAACTAAATTTTTTTAAATAAAAATATTCACTCATTTACTGATTACTGGTAATTGATAACTGATAACTGAAAATGTCTGTACAACTTGTTCGTAATTATCAAAGAAAACTTTCTGACCTTCATCAAATGGGGGCAAAAAACGAAATGGCTCTAAAACGTCCGTTTTCAAATCTACTTTATGATGTCTGTCAGACCAAAAACCTTACTTTGGTAGAAGAAATTAGTATCAAAAATGCCGAAGGAAAAACAATCCGTCCAGACGGAATTGTAAAAGGTGTAAACCGTTTGGATTGGGGATATTGGGAATCAAAAGACGATGCCGATGATATAGAAGACGAAATAAAAAAGAAATTTGCCAAAGGCTATCCCAACGATAATATTATTTTTGAAGATACAAAGCAAGCCATTTTATACCAAAATGGAAAGCGTGTTGCGACGGCAGAAATGCAAGATAGTGGCGAAAATTTGTATGCGCTTTTGCTGCAATTTGTCAGTTTTGAAAGACCAGAATATACCGAATTTAGACAAGCCTTAGAAGATTTTAAAGTAGATATTCCTCCCATTATTAAGGAGTTGCGCCAGTTGATGGACAAGGAAGCCAAGACAAATAAAGAATTTATAAAAGCAAAAAATAAGTTTTTCAAAATCTGTCAAGATAGCATAAATCCAAATATTACGCCCAATGATATTCGTGAAATGCTTGTGCAGCATATCCTAACGCAGGATATTTTTAATACTATTTTTGATGAAGCTGATTTTCATAAATCAAATAATATTGCTTTTGAGCTTGAAAATGTCTTGAAAACTTTTTTTACAAAGAATATCAAAAAGAATTTTTATCCCAAAATCCGAAATTATTACAAAACCATCAAAACGGTAGCTGCAAGGATAGAAGATGTAAGAGAAAAACAAACTTTTTTGAAGGTAATTTATGAAGATTTTTATAAGGCATACAATCCAAAAGGTGCAGACCGTTTGGGAATTGTCTATACGCCAAATGAAATTGTTCGTTTTATGATTGAGAGTACAGACCATCTTTTGTATGAGCATTTTGGAAAGGAACTTTTGAGCCAAGGCGTAGAAATTCTTGACCCAGCAACAGGAACAGGAACATTTATTACTGATTTGATAGATTATTTTCCAAAACAGAAAATTGAACAAATAAAGCATAAATATAAAAATGAAATTCACGCCAACGAAGTCAGTATTTTGCCCTATTATATTGCAAATCTGAATATCGAATATGCCTACCAACAAAAAACAGGAGAGTACCAAGAATTTGAAAACCTCGTTTTTGTGGACACACTGGATAATATGGGATTTGGATTTACAGGAAAACAAACAGGGCTTTTTACGAGCCTTTCGGCTGAAAACTTAGAACGTATAAAAAGACAAAACGAACGCAAAATTTCAGTTATTATTGGAAATCCTCCCTATAATGCAAACCAACAAAACGAAAATGATAATAATAAAAATAGAGAATATCCAACCTTAGACAAGCGAATAAAAGAAACATATATAAAAGAAAGTACGGCACAAAAAACGAAGCAATACGATATGTATAAGCGTTTTATTCGTTGGGCTTCGGATAGATTGGGTGAAAGTGGGATTTTGGCTTTTGTGGTAAATCGTTCTTTTATTGATAAAAAACAAGATGATGGTTTCAGAAAATCAATAGAAAAAGAATTTGATTTTTGTTATATCACTGATTTAGGAGGAGATTTGAGAAGTCAGGGAACAGATGCTTTGGATAATGTTTTTGGAATAATGGTTGGTGTAGCAATTATGTTTTTGATAAGAAAGTAGATACACACCGTCGTGTGTATAAATACATAAAAAATATACTGTCGTGTGTATAAATACATAAAAAAATATACTGTCGTGTGTATAAATACATAAAAAAATATACCGTCGTGTGTATAAATACATAAAAAAATATACCGTCGTGTGTATAAAATATTGAGACGCACAACAGTGCGTCTGTACTGGAGAATCAAATAAAAAAATAATTATGGCAAAATTCAAAGGAAAATACCGTTCAGAATCGCATCGTTTGAAAGGGTGGGATTATAGCAGTGAGGCTGTTTATTTTATTACATTTTGCGTACAGGATTTTGAATGTCTGTTTGGTAGTGTTATAAACATCGTAGATAAGCACAGTGGTATGTATCCTAAAAATATTGAAATTAATAATAATGAGATTCACAACAGTGAATCTGTACGAATGGATTTGAATCAATTTGGTCAGATTGTAGAAGAAGAAATTCAAAAATCAATAGAAATACGCAAAAATTGGATATTTCATGAATGGGTGGTAATGCCTAATCATGTGCATATGCTAATTGAAATTGAACTCAATGATAATAATTCCGTACAGACGCACCGTAGCGCATCTCAAGATGACAAAAAAAATCAGGATAATGCGATTCATGGCAATACGATTCACAACAGTAAATCGCTACGATTACATCGCCAACCTAATTCTATTTCTTCATTTATTGGAATTTTCAAAACTGTAGTAACAAAAAAAATAAATGAATTACGCAACACAAAAGGAGAACGAATATGGCAACGCAATTATCATGACCATATTGTCAGAAATTATCAATCGTTTCAAAATATAGCAAATTATATCGACCAAAACCCTCAACGTTGGTACGAAGACCGATTTAACCCTAATTCTACAAAAAAATGAAAAAAGCCAAAATATACTATTACAACTTTCCGACTTTCGCAAATAAAGACGAAAAACTAGCAAAAGTAAAACAAACGAAATTTGCAAATATTCCTTTTGAATTGATTAAGCCAGATAAAAATGCAAATTGGATAAACCAAACCGATAACGATTTTGATGATTTACTCCCTCTGTGTAGCAAAGATGTGAAACGAGGAAAAAGTGAAGAAGCTGTCTTTCAGTTATACTGTGGAGGTTATAAAACCAATAGAGATGAATGGGTTTTTGATTTTGAAAAAGATAATTTATTAAATAAAGTGCAATTTTTTATAGAAAAATATAATAATCAAATAGAAAGTGGAAAAATAGATAATGAGAAATTAGATTACTCTATAAAATGGAGTAGGGATTTGAAAAATAAATTATACAAAAAAATAAAAATCACTTTCAATTCTAAAAAAGTAAAAAACACAGAATTGCGTCCTTTTGTATGTAAAAAATATTATGCTGAAAAAATAATGAGTGATGTTTTAACAGAAAATCATTATTTAATTGCAGGAAAAAATTTAGATAAAGAAAATACTGTACTTACAATAAATGAAGGTGGACGTTTAAATTTATGTTCTTTGGTTACTAATTATATTCCTAATTATTCTTTTTATGTTTTAGACGCTTCACAATCTATACCCCTCTACCGTTACACAAAAGAAGGCAAAAAAATAGACAACATCACACAATGGGCATTGAATGAATTTCGCAATCATTATTCCGTAGGAACACACCGTTGTGTGTTCGAAATACAACGAGAAGATATTTTTCATTATGTCTATGGTGTTCTGCACAATCCTGCGTATCGCAAAAAATATGAATTGAATCTAAAAAGGGAGTTTCCACGCATTCCATTTTATAATGATTTTTGGTTTTGGTCAGAAAAAGGCAAGGAGTTAATGAGTTTACATCTGAACTACGAGGAAATTGAAAAGTGGGACGTGGAGCGTGAGGAGAATATTCTGAAAAGTGGGAGTTTGAATAAGGCAAAACTAAAAGCCAAAAAAGAAGAAGGAATTATTATTTTAGATGAACAAACGACTTTGAAAAATATTCCTGTCATTGCGTGGGAATATAAATTGGGCAATCGTTCGGCTTTGGAGTGGATTCTTGACCAATACAAAGAAAAAAAACCACGAGATACCACTATCAAAGAAAAATTCAATACCTACAAATTTGAAGATTATAAAGAAGAGGTTATTGAGCTTTTGCAGCGTGTTTGTACCGTGAGTGTCAAGACTATGGAAATTGTGGGAGAAATGGAGGGAATGAATGGGACGAGGGATTAGGGGCGAGTGGCGTGTGTTGTGAGGGAATGAATGGGACGAGGGACGTGGGATACTTCCGACACGCCCCACGCCCCAAGTAATTCTCACTCAAAACATCCATTTCTCCCAAATATTTCGTATTTTTGCTTACTTAATTAGCAATATATTTTCATTTTTTCGTATTTCATAAGAAGACTAAGATAAGACTATGGATCAAGCTCTTTTAGATGCTCAACATATCGTTCAAATCGCTGCCGAATTAGGTGTGCGTGTCAAACAAGTAGAAGCAACAGCACAACTTTTAGATGAAGGAGCAACTGTTCCTTTTATTTCTCGCTATCGAAAAGAAGTTACAGGTACGCTAGACGAGCTGCAGGTGGCTGGAGTGCGTGATAGACTTTCACAACTTCGTGAACTAGACAAAAGGCGTGATGCCATCTTGAAATCTATCGGAGAACAAGAAAAACTTACACCAGAATTAGAAGAAAAAATAAATGCCGTTCAAACGCTTTCAGCTTTAGAAGATTTGTATTTGCCTTACAAACCAAAGCGCAAAACTCGTGCTTCTATGGCAAAAGAAAAAGGCTTAGAGCCATTGGCTTTACAGATTTTGGAACAAGGAAGGTTAGATTTGGAAAAAACGGGAAAGCAATTTATTAATGAAGAAAAAGGAGTAAAAAACCTTGAGGAAGCACTCGCAGGTGCAAGAGATATTATTGCAGAACATATAAACGAACACGCCGAAACTCGTGCAAAAATGCGTACTGTTTTCGAAAAAGAAGGCAAAATATCAGCAAGGGTAATTACAGGAAAAGAAAAAGAAGGCGAAAAATATAGAGATTATTTTGAATGGGACGAACCATTAATTGAAGCTCCTTCGCACCGTGTTTTGGCATTGCGTAGAGCCGAAAAAGAAGGGTTTTTATTATTAGATTTGCAGCCAAGCGAAGAGCGTGCAATCAATTTGTTAGAAGATAATTTTGTACATAGCAATACCAAATCTTCAGACCAAGTACAAATGGCTGTAAAAGATGCTTACAAAAGATTGTTAAAGCCTTCAATGGAAACAGAAATTCGTATGCTTTCCAAACAAAGAGCCGACCAAGAAGCAATTACTATTTTTGCAGAAAACCTTAGACAACTATTATTATCAGCTCCTCTAGGGCAAAAAAATACGCTGGCTCTTGACCCTGGGTTTAGGTCAGGTTGTAAGCTCGTCGTTTTGGACAAACAAGGAAAATTGGTTTATCATGATGCAATTTATCCAAACGAGCCTCAAAAAGAAATTACAAAAGCAGGAAATATAATTTTAGCTTTAGCAGAAAAATATAATATAGAAGCGATTGCTATTGGAAACGGAACAGCAAGCAGAGAAACCGAGCGTTTTATAAAAGCTATTCCAAATTTGCCAAAATCAATTCAGATTGTGGTGGTCAATGAAAGTGGAGCATCTATTTATTCGGCTTCTGATGTTGCTCGTGAAGAATTTGCAGAGTATGATTTGACTGTACGTGGTGCTGTTTCGATTGGTCGTCGTTTGATGGACCCGTTGGCAGAACTCGTAAAACTTGACCCAAAATCTATTGGAGTAGGTCAGTATCAACACGATGTCGACCAAAAGCAGCTCAAAAATAGCCTTGATGATACGGTTATGAGTTGTGTAAATGCTGTCGGTGTGGAGGTAAATACAGCAAGTAAAGAGTTGTTGAGTTATGTTTCTGGTTTAGGACCTTCGCTTGCCAAAAATATTGTAACTTTCAGAAATGAAAATGGTGCTTTCAAAAGTAGAGCGCAACTCAAGAAAGTTCCTCGTTTGGGAGATAAAGCCTTTGAGCAAGCAGCAGGATTTTTGCGTATTCGTGATGCCAAAAATATGTTAGATGCAAGTGCTGTCCACCCAGAAAGTTATTCGATTGTCAAAAAAATGGCAAATGATTTATCCACAACTGTCGAAGAGCTTATTGAGAAAGAAGAATTGCGCAAGCAAATCAATCTAAAAAATTATGTAACTGATACAGTCGGACTTCCAACCCTTGAAGATATTGTTTTGGAGCTTGCCAAACCAGGAAGAGACCCTCGTGAACAATTTGAGGCATTTTCTTTTGTGGAAGGTGTAGAAAAAATGGAAGATTTGCGTGTCGGAATGAAACTTTCAGGAATTGTAACCAACATTACAGATTTTGGAGCTTTTATAGATGTAGGAGTTCATCAAGATGGATTGGCGCATATTAGTCAGCTTTCGGATAAATTTATCAATCACCCTACCGAAGCCGTAAAAGTACACCAGAAAGTAGAAGTAACAGTGACGGATATAGATTTGGGCAGAAAAAGAATTGCATTGAGCCTAAAATCCGAACCTTTTGGAGCAAATCCAGTAGGAGGAGAAACCAAAAAATCAACTACAAACTCTTCCAAATCAACGATTGGAGCAGACCGAAAAAATGATTCTAAGTTTTCAAGAGGAAATTCTATTACAGACAAAAAAGAACGCCCTGCTAGAAAATCGTCTTACAAAAAAGCTGATTCATTTATCAAAAGACAAACAAAATCAAAGGAAGAACCAAAAGAAACAGAAGGAACAATGTTTGACAAATTGGCTGCCCTTAAAGATAAATTTGGTAAATAAATTTGTAGAGAAAAATTGCCAATCAAAAACTCCTTATTTATTTTTAGTTTAAATAAGGAGTTTTTTTGTGTTTTTATTACATTTCAAACTATTTTTATAATTCTAATATTTAGAATAGCTAAGAAAAGCTATCTTTGTAAGAAAAATAATCGTTTGAGCAATCTTTTAAGAACTCAACAGTTTATCAAAACGACATAATTTATTACGATGCCAAACAATCAAGAAAACGAAACTATTTTTCGTTCTTATTCAGAAGAAACACAAGAGTTATTGACAAGCCCACAAGGTTTTTTGATGCGTTCAGGAATTGCAATTATTTTTGGAGTATTATTATTAATGTTTGTGGTTTCTTATTTTATTCGGTATCCCGAATTATCCACCTCTGAGGTTACTATATTTGCCAATCAATCCAAAACAAGTTTGTTTCCCAAAGTAAATAGTCGAATTATTTTTATTAATGCCAAACATAGTCAAGAAGTAAAAGCAAATCAACTTTTGGTTGTTTTGGAAAGTACAACGGATTGGAAAGAAGCTCAAGGTTTAGAAGAATATTTAGCATTACTTGCTTCTCGCAATTCGGCCTTCGAACATGTAGAGTTTTTCGAAAAAAATCAAATTCCTTTATTTACCAATTTGGGAAAAATACAGGTAGATTATGAAAGATTGAAAAATAATATTTTAGATTATCAATTATTTTCCAAAACCAATTCTCATGCACAAAAACAGGCTGCCATTCGTTCGGAAATAAAAATTCAGAACTCATTAAGTAGTATCTTGGAAGAAAAATATAGTCTGCAAGAGAGAGATTATGAATTGAACAAACAAAAATACATTACAGATTCTTTATTGTACAAAGGCGATGCTATTTCAAAACAAGACTTTTTACAAACAAAAAGTTTATTTCTTAATAAAGAAAGTAATTTTCTTCAAAACAAAGAGGCAAATCTAAATGCCCAAATGAGAGTTAGCCAACTCAATCAACAGCTTTTAGAAGTTTCGATTGCTTATCAAGAACAAGCATTTAAGTACAAACAGCAATTACGAACAAGTTTTGCAATGCTGAAAAAAAATGTAGAAGATTGGAAAAATGATTATTTGATTATTAGTCCGATAGAAGGAAAAGTTAGTTTTTTTAATCCTATTAATCTCTATCAAAGCACAGATACCAAACAAGAAATTGTTTCTGTTATTCCTCAAAAAAATGCTATTTATGCTTATACAAAGGTAGATTCAAAGCACATTTCAAAACTAAAAACAGGAAAAGAAGCCAATAAAGCAAAAATAAAATTAGAAGCCTATCCTTTTGCTCGTTATGGTTGGTTAGAGGCAGAAATACAACAAATTAGCCTTGCACCACAGGAAAATAAATATTCAGTTCAATTAAAATTGGATAATGGCTTACAAACAAATCGAAATATTGAATTAGATTTAGATGCCAAAAATGAAATTTATGGAATGGCAGAAATTGTCTTAGAAGAAAGAAGTTTGTTAGACAAGTTTTTAGAGCAGACAGTTTATTCTGTTGAGGCATTTGAATAAAAATAGCTATCAAAAATAGCTATAATCTTTTTCTATTTTTAGATAGATTATAATTTTGATACTTAATTTTGGTTGTATTTTATGGTATCTTTGTAAAAAAAGGCTAAAGATGATTTTTTAGAATGTAAAAGCATTTTTAGAGTTCTTTACCAGAATTAGAATCA
>CAKZOK010000046.1 GCA_937136415.1 uncultured Cytophagales bacterium
ACAGGGAAAAACACCGTTCGTTGGTGTTTTAGCGTAGCGACACCAACAACTTTTTAACTCATGTCCAGTACTCTAATGTTTTACTTACTCTAAAGAGTAAATTGTTTTAATATGCTCTTATTTTTTTGCCTTCCATAAAATTAATAAAGGCTTGATTGGCAACTCTGTTTCCTCCCTGTGTTGGGTAGTTTCCAGTAAAATACCAATCTCCTAAATGATTTGGGCAGGCTTTTTTTAAGTTTTCTACTGTTTGATAGACTACTTTTACTTCTGCTTTGATATTCTTTGAAATAATCTCAGCTACTTTGTCAGAAACCTGTTCGTAGTCAAACATATCGTACAATTCTTTGACATGATTGACGACCTTTTCTAAAGGCTGTTTTTTAGATTGCAAGCATTTTTCATAAACATCATCAAGCATATATTTCAGATGATGCTCTTTCAAAAGAGCCAACAAAGCACGAAAAACTACAAACTCATGTTGCCTAGACATATCAATTCCATAACAATCTGGAAAACGAATTTGAGGAGCAGACGAAACAATCACAATTTTCTTGGGTTCTAAACGGTCAAGCATTGTGAGAATACTTTTTTCTAGTGTTGTTCCTCTCACAATCGAATCATCAAGAACTACAAGTGTATCAATTCCTTTTCTGACAATTTCATAGGTTGTATCATAAACATGAGCCACCATATCATCACGCTGGGCATCACCAGTAATGAAAGTTCTCATTTTAGAATCTTTGATTACCAATTTTTCTACCCTTGGGCGAAAGGACATTATTTTGGATAACTCTTTTTTGGATAACGACTTTTTAGAGTTTAATGTTTTTTCTCTCTGCGTTCTCAAATGCTTTTCTACTCCTTTTACCAATCCTAAAAATGCCGTTTCGGCAGTATTAGGAATGTATGAAAAAATAGAATTTTCCAAATCATAATCAATCGCTTCCAAGACTTGGCTATGAAGTTGTTTGCCTAATTTTTTGCGTTCTTCATAAATTTCTGGGTCTGTTCCTCTTGAAAAATAAATACGCTCAAAACTACACGATTTTTTGGGCAATGGCTCTTGAAACTTAATTATTTCATAATCAGCTTCTTTGTTCACGACAAGCGCATGCCCTCCTTCAAGTTCCTGTATTTCGGAATACTCACAATTAAAAGCTGTTTTGATAGCAGGCTTTTCGGAAGCAGCCACAATAACTTCATCATTGATATAATAATAAGCAGGACGAATACTTGCAGGGTCACGAGCTACAAAAGCATCTCCATGTCCTGCCATACCTACCATGACATACCCACCATCAAAATCGTTGCAAGAACGTTGAAGAATTTTTTTCCAATCGATATTTTCTTCTACTTTTTCGATTATTTCTTCATTGGTAAGTGTTTGATTTTTTGTGTTTTGGTTTTTAGTTTTTTCTCCATTTGGGTTTACATCAAACGCTAATTTTGCCCTTTCCTCTTGTTGATATTGAGCATAAAAATGTTGATTTTCTCTATCCAAAAAATGCCCTATTTTTTCTAAAGCTGTAATGGTATCACCTTGTTCTTGTGGAAATTGTCCTAATTCAGCCAAATGACTAAACAATTCCTCTGCATTTGTCATATTAAAATTACCAGCCAAAAGTAAATTTCGGCTTCTCCAGTTGCTACTTCTCAAAAGTGGGTGGCAAAAACGCACATCATTTGCTCCATACGTTGCATAGCGCAAATGTCCCAAAAACATCTCACCAGCAAAAGGAACATTCTCTTTTACCCATTTTGCATTATAATATTTTTTAGCTTCTTTTTGAGCCTTAGTGAATTTTTTACCTACTTTATTAAAGATATGGTTAATGGGTTGCTCTTCAATCGAACGCAATCTATCGATATATT
>CAKZOK010000047.1 GCA_937136415.1 uncultured Cytophagales bacterium
GTTTGTATTCTAAATGTGTCTAATTTCAAGGTTTCGCTACGATGTAGCTCCTAAATGCGTTCATTTTGATTAAAATCAAATCTACAAAGGTTACGCTGCGATGCAGCTAGAGTAAAATTTTAATTGCTATTTTTGATTTATAAATCAATCCATCAAAAGATGAAAATGACTATAAACTATAGGAAGAGTTTTTGAAATTCTGAATAGCCTACCCTTAGGGTTTTGGAAATATAAGAATAAAATTACTCTATTCCATATTCAGCCATCATATAAGTAAGGCTTGCCATTGCAGCAGCACCCAACAAAAACTCTCTTTCGTGTACATTTTCAAAAACATCTGTTGCAGCGTGATGATGGTCAAAATAACGTTGAGAATCTGGCTCAAGTCCAATTAAAAGTGTTCCAGATGCTCCCAAAGGATTAATATCAACCCCACCAAACCCAAACTCAACTTTGTGTAAATTATAAGGTTTGAATAAAGGCTGCCATTTTTGAATAATTGCCAAGCGAGCAGAATCTTGAACTCTAAATCCTCGTGGCGTAAATCCACCACTATCAGATTCTAAAGCAGCAATATGATTTTCATTTTTTTCTTTAGCTACTCTTGCATATTCTTTAGCTCCACTTGCACCATTTTCTTCACTCATAAACAAAACACAACGAATCGTTCTTTTTGGTTTAGTTTCTATTTTTTGAATCAATCTTAAAACCTCTACCGATTGCAAACAGCCTGTTCCGTCGTCGTGCGCTCCTTCTCCCAAATCCCAAGAATCCAAATGTCCACCTACTGTGATAATTTCTTCTGGTTTTTCTCTTCCTCGAAGTTCTCCGATTACATTATAAGAAAGAACATCTGGTAAGATTTCACAATTTAATTGCAATTCCATTTCTATCGATGTATTTTCTTTTTGTGCTTTATTTAATATTTTTTCTAAATAATTAGCTGAGTTTGTGCTTAATGCAGCAGCAGGAATTTTTTTGCCACCTTTTTCATAAATCATTATGCCTGTGTGTGGGTGATTGTCGTTTTTTAGAGTTAAGGAACGCATCAAAAATGCTTTTGCCCCTACTTTTGCAGCAGTATTTACACCAAAAACACGAATAGAAGAACAGCCTCCATAAGCCGAACCTGTATTGATAAATCTTGCGTCCATAGGTTGAGTTACAAAGATGATTTTGCCTTTATATTTTTTGGCTTCTTTTTTAGATAAATTTTCCAAATCAGATAGAGAATTGACGGCTACAATTTGAGTTTTTAGTTTTCCGTTTGTTCCGACAGAGCCACCTAAAGCAGTAATATCAAGTACTTTTTGATTGATTTTTTCATTTTCATTTCCAATAACTTGACAAAATTCTTTTTCGCCACGTTCCCAATGAGGCACCATTACAGGCTGCAAATACACACTATCCAAATTCATTGAATCCAAAACACGTTGCATATATTCAACGGCTTTTTGGGCATTATCCGAACCACTCAAACGAGGACCAATATCTTTACACAGATAACGAAGCTGGGCATAAGCAGGTGAGCCAATCAAGGCATTATCATGAATGGAACGCAAGACAAGCTCAGGGTCTGGAGTTTCGGTTTTGGTTTTGTTATAATTGGGAGGGGCATCGGCAGTGGTGCAAGAAAAAAGAGCAAAATTGCTAGACAAAATAAGAAGCACAAAAGAGAGAATATTTTTTTTCATAGAAAAGGGTAAAGAATCAAAGGTCTTTTTTTGATGTAAAATAATAAGAGTTATAATTATCTGATTTTATTTAGAGAGTTCAAATTTTACACAAAAAAAATTCATAAAAAAATATTTGGATATTTAATGGCTATTCTAACTAAAATTAACAAAAATGATCTTCTGAAATGCTGATTTTTTAGTGAGAAGCTTTCTATCTACTTTTTAAATTTAGATTTTTGCTACAAAAAAAGTATATTGCCTTTATGAAATGTTTCTAAGTTTTTGATTTGTAAACCATTTTTTTAAATTGATATTTTTTTTATGCAAAAGATTTTAGTTCCTGTTGATTTTTCTGAGCCTTCAGAGGCTGCTCTAAAGTATGCTTTATACTTTGCTCAAGTGATTGGGGCTGAGATTATTTTGCTTCATGTGGCGTGTGCGCCTTTGCCATCTGCTACAAATTATCATCTTCATATTGGATTATTGAAAGAAGAGGTAGAAAAAGGAAAAGCAAAATTAGAAGAATATATAAATCAATTTTCTGAATTGAAGTATAGAGATGGAAGTGGCAAGCTCAAGGTTACGCCTGTTTTGGAAAGTGAAGGAGGGATTATCCCATCTATTGAAAGAATTTCGAAAAAATATGAGGCTTTTTTGGTTGTTATGGGAACGCACGGAATGAGCCGAGCAGAAGAGATTTTGATAGGAAGTATAACGGCTGATAGTATTGCATCGGAAGAAATTCCTGCTGTTTTGGCTATTCCTAGTAATGCCAAATTTGAAGCGTGGCAACGTATTGTTTATGCTGCTGATTTTTCAGAAAAAGATAAAAAAGTAATCGAAATTCTTTTAGAGTTGGCTAGTTATTTTCCCAAAGCAAAAGTAGATTACTTGCATATTAGCAATGAGAAAGCATATATTGAGGATATTGATAGGTTACATCAATTAAAAAATGCCTTTAAACAAACTCCTGTTTCGATGTTGGATTTTAGGTTTAGAGAAAATGATGACTTAGATGAAGGTATTGATAATTATTTAGATAATTATGAAACAAGTCTTTTGGTATTGCTTACACATCATCGCAGCTTTTTTGAGAGTCTTTTGCATAGAAGTAGAGCAAAAGAAATGAGTTTTCATACTGATATTCCTTTATTAGTTTTGAAAACAGGGACAACAGAATAAAATCAAAAACAAACTTAAATAAATAATTTTCAAGTGGTTACATATTTTTTAAAAAAATTGGGGTATGGTTTTTTGGTTATTTTCGGCGTAATTGTAGTAGTATTTTTTATATTTCATGCATTACCAGGCGACCCTACAAAAATGATTGCAGGACCTCGTGCAACTCCTGAAACGATTGCTATTATTAAAAAGGATTTAGGGCTAGACAAACCTTTAAGTACACAGTTTGCTTATTATTTGAATGATTTATCAGTTATTTCGGTACATGAAGATACTCCAAAAAACCAATTAGATTATGGTTATTTAAAATTATTTAGTATTTCGAATAGTGCTTTTGTTGTCAAAACACCTTATTTAAGAAAGTCATATTATAGAAATAAACGAATTGATGAAATGCTCTTCGAAAGAGTTAGTGCAACACTTGTTTTATCAATAACGGCAATGCTTTTTGCTACTTTTTTTGGTGTAATTTTAGGAATTATTTGTGCGCTCAAACAAAACTCTTTTTTAGACCATACTTTGGTTTCTATTTCAGTTTTGGGTATTTCTACGCCCTCTTTTGTGGCTGCTATTTTTATAGCTTTAGTTTTTGGTTATTATTTGAGTGAATATACAGGGTTGGATATGACAGGTTCGTTGTGGGTATTGAGTGCTATAGATGGAAAACAGCTTGCTCTCAAAAATATTATTTTGCCTGCTCTTACGCTTGGTTTGCGTCCTTTGGCTATTATTACTCAGCTTACACGCTCTTCGATGATAGAAGAACTTTGTAAAGATTATGTCAGAACAGCCAAAGCAAAAGGACTTCCACAACATATTGTTATTTTCAAACACACTCTAAAAAATGCCATTAATCCTGTTGTAACAGCTATTTCGAATTGGCTTGCTACACTTATTGCAGGAGCTTTTTTTGTAGAATATGTTTTTAGTTGGAAAGGGTTAGGGTGGCTTACCATCGAATCGGTTCAAAAACTTGACCTTCCTGTTGTGATGGGTGCAACACTTGTTGTGGCTGTGATTTTTGTATTTATTACTCTTGTTGTTGATTTATTATATGCACTGCTTGACCCTCGTGTTAGGGCGTAAAGTATTATTTCTTTAGAAAGAAAGATGCTCAACTTTTTGCTTCTCTATCCACCTTAAATCCCATCAATAAAATATCATCAATTTGATGTTCTTCTCCTTCTTTCATCCAGTTTTCAAGAGTAGAAACAAATACTTTTTTTTGTTTGTTGAGAGGTTGAGTATATTGTTGTAATATTAATTTTTTATTTTACTCTCAACAACATATCCATAAAATAACCTTTGCAGTCAGTATAAGATTCTACAAATTCGAAGCCTGCTTCTGTTGCAATTTCTTTCATTTGAATTGCACTATATTTTCTAGATATTTCGGAATGAATTGTTTCGCCCCACTCAAATTTGATAGTTTTATTTAGTTTTTTAAACAAAACATCTTGTTTTGCCTCGCTTACAATATAACTTCTCACTTCGCCTGTTTCAGGAATATAGGTCGAATAAAAACTAAATTTATCAAGCTGAAAATTACTTTCTAGTTCTCTGTTTAATCTTTTCAAAAGATTTAGATTGAATGCTTTATTTATTTCTTCTTTGTCGCTATAAGCTAATCTTATTATATTGGGGTGCTTTTTTAGGTCAAAACCCAAAAGTAAATAATCATCTTGGTTTAGGTTTTGAGCTAATTGTTTTAAGAAATTTAGGCTTTGGTCATTTCCAAAGTTTCCAATATTTGACCCCAAAAACAGTACAATATTTCGTGTGTCTTTTTTCTTAGAAGGGTTGTTTTTGGTTTTTAGTTGAGCCAATGCTTCAAAATATTCTCCTTGTATTCCTTCAAAATTAAGAGAAGGAATTTTTGTGGTAAATCTTTCTTTGAGCTGATGGAGTGCTTCTGCCGAAATATCAATCGGCAAATAAGTAAAAGCAGTTTCTTTTTCTACAAAATGAGAAAGCAAAACTTGCGTTTTGAGTCCATCACCAGCTCCTAATTCTACCAAATTAAATGTTTTGGTATCTTTTGAAAACTGTTTGTACAAATCATCTTTATAAGATTCAAATATTTCATATTCACAACGAGTAAGGTAATATTCTGGCAAATCCATTATCATTTGAAATATTTTACTTCCTTGTTGGTCATAAAAATATTTAGAAGATAGTTTTTTGGGAGTAGCTTCTAAGCCCTCTAAAATATCTTTTTCGAAGGTAGAGAGTTGGTTTGATAATTCGGAATTTGGAGAGGAAGGAGTCAAAGTAATAAAGGTTAGGCAAATAATATAATTAGTGTTATAATTCTACTAATTTACAAAATTATTTTTGGTTTTATTCTTAAATGAAAGTATGCTTTAACAAATTATTCACTATTTTGAAGATTATTATTTTTCATTTCTTGATTATGTTTTTCTATGAAAAAAATTACTATCTCGTTGATTTTATGGAGTTTGACTTTTGGTGTTGTGGTGGCTTTGGCTTATGATGTATTTTTGCGCCAACAAACCTTTGAACAAACCATACTTTTAGTCGAACAATCAAACGAAGAGTTGAGAAGTTTTTTTGATATGTATCAAGAAGACAAAAACAGAATAGGTTATTTCAAAACAAATTGGAAAAACACAACAGCAGATTCATTAAAAAAACTGCAAAGTATGGAATATGCTTATGAAAAAAGCCAATCATTGAGAGAACGTATTGATGCTTTTGGGCAAGAGATGATAGGTTCACCTATTGATATTTCAAAAAAGAGTAAAAAAATATTTTTATCCCAAAATGCTCAAAATTTATTAAAAGATAGTCTTCAATCTTATCATTATGCCATTATTGCCCAAGAGTGTAAGGACTGTTCTTTGGGTTCAGATGCTTATTCAGATGCCGAACTAGACCTTTGGAAATTAGAAACTACATTGCCCTTAATTTGGAACACAGCTTTGCTTAGTTTGGAAGCCAAAACGTGGCTTTTGCAACACCGAGTTATTGATTATCATTCTAAAAAATATCTAACCAAAGAAGTAATTGATTTTCCATATAATGATGCCAAAATATATGTAAAATCTGAATTTAGGGTAGTTGAAGAAGGAAAAATTTATAATGCAAAAGTGTTTTTTGGAATGAATATGCCAATGATGTATAATTATTTATCTATGAAAACAGATTTTCAAAAAGTAATGATTAATAACCAAGGAGAAGGACAAATTTTGTTTACAACATGGACGAGCAGTTACAATAAAACAGGAGAATATTACAAAACATGGGAAGGCGATATTTATCTAGTAAAAGATTTTATATTACTTGATAATTCATTTCAATTTGAAGACACAACCCTAAATATAGAAGATGATTATATGCTAATAAGAGAAAATTATTAGCTTTTCTTTTTCTCTCTTTTATAATTCCATGGACAATTCAAGCATATATTTTTACAACAATAGCCTCTTTTTAAATGATATTGTTTTGTAAAAACCATTAATCCTTCTTCATTGAAATAATAATCTCCTTTTTCTATTTTGGGCAATGGTTTTTCGAACATAATGATTAAATAATAGGAAAATTAGAATTAAATTGAAAATAATTATATCACTAAAAAGCTGTTTAATTGAATTGTCTATTAGCTAATTTTTGAATAATAATTTACAAAGCCTTCAAATATTTTTCAAACTTTTCTTTATTCAAAACCATCTGTATTTCATCTTTCAAATCTAAAAGTTCAAAAACTAATTCTTCTTTATGACGATTAATTTTGACAGGCGTTAGTTCGCTTTTTGGGTCATTGGGAGCGCAAAACTGGCGATATAAGACAGCATCTTCTCCAAAAACAGTCATTTCTTTATAATCTTCTTGCAATTTTTTGATTTGAGAAAGTAGAGTTTCATTGATTACTTTTAGTTGTTCTTCTGGAAGTGCATCAGTATAATTTTCCGAATTTTCTGCATTATATTCAAACTGAATTTGTAATAATTCATACAAATCTTTATTTTTATAGGCTTCTGTCAAGCGACGCATTATATCATTTTTTTCCTTTTTTCGTTTTTCATCTTGTTCCAAATCGGGGTGCAAATCTTTAGCAAGGCGAGTGTAAAGAATACGCAAAGCCTGTGCTGTATCAAAAGGTTTGTTTTTTTTGTTTGAATGAAAAACAACACGTTTTTTATTGCCTTTATCAAGATTATGGATATTAAAATCTTTATTTTCAATATCTTGATTTACCTCAAAACGTTTTTTATTTTTATTTTTTTCTCTGTCTTTTCTCCAATCAAAAAGCAAATCATTGACAGCTTCTGCAAATTCTTTGGCTACATCACTCGCCGAATCAAAAACATCGGTGTCCACATTACGATTATGTTTGACATATTTTTTATACATTTTGCGAGCAGGCTCAAAACGATATTGTTGTAAAAGCTGATGGCTTCTATCTTCAATCAATTTTCTTATATGTTCTTTTTGTTTGAAAGTAAAAAAATCTTTCTGATAGGTTTCATCTAAAATACGTACAAATTCAAATTTTTGGATAGCAATTTTGTCTATGATTGGCATCAAATTTTTTCGTACTTGATGACGAGCATTTTCTATTTGGTTTTTTGTTGTTCCAATATCTTTTTTGATGTGTTGCAAACGCTGCATACGAAATTTGTACACTCGTTCTTCGTGTGTACTTTTTTTGTATTTATCATCATTACTATTTCCATCTCTTGAATTTTTGGAAAGTGGAATAAGTAAATTTTCTTTATGGTTTTGTTTAAATTTTGACAAATCCAAATTGCTCAAATCGTCTTTTGTATCGTCTTTCATATAATTTTTATACCCAAATATCAGTTTAGACAATAAACGGAGTTTTTGAGGGTAGGGTTTTTGGAGAATAGTTTTTTAGCTGAAAAAGAAGGATTGATATTATTGAATATTCTACAGAATGAAAGGGATATTTTGGAGCATACTGGCATACTCACAAAGATAATATGGACGTAATTGGAAAAAACTAACCTGTGTGAGGTGGTTTATAATGAAGAGAATAGGGGGAGGTAAGTGGGATGCTTATTCTCCCTTACTTTCTTTGCCCTTCAAGTGTTGGTTAAACCTCTCTTCAAGTTTATCTCTAAAACTTCTAGAGTGGTAGTTTACAATAGATTCTGTTATAAAAAAATCTATCAACTTACACAATAAATCTTTTTCTTCTAACTCTTTTTTGTCTTCTTCTAATCCATGTACAGAAGGCAAAACAATGGCACTACTTAAAATGGATAATGGGATTGCATAAATCAAGGACCGTTCAAAACCACCATCTAAAAATAAATCTAAAAATTCTAAATCTTTACCAATAAAATCATCTGCAACTGAAGCTTCGTCTTTATATTTTGTGATTGACCATTCAGCTCCAGTAAACATAATAACTACTAAATTTGGATTAGCTTGTTTTAAGTATTTTAAAATTCCCCATCCTTCAGATTGTGGAGAAATATTCTGACCAACACCTTGAATATCTAAAATCAATACATTGTACTTTTTTCTTAAAAAATCATCTATTTTATCCTCGTACTGCATAATTTTTTTGTTTTAGTTTTTGGTACAGTAATATCTTTTTGTCAGGTTGGGTATCATCGGGTATTTATCGCTCAACAGACGGTGGTGGCACTGGGACAAGAGTAACGCCAGCAGGGCAAATGCAT
>CAKZOK010000048.1 GCA_937136415.1 uncultured Cytophagales bacterium
ACAATGCCGTTGTTGGTGTTTTAGCGAAGCGACACCAACAACCAAATAACTTATCATACTTTTTACAACACCACTCATAATTCAATTAAACCCTCGTTGAAGGCTGCATTTGAGCCTCAACGAGGGTTTAGAAAAAAAATAGGAGTAGTAGTAATTTTCAACCCATAGTCCGTAATTTTCAATTAAGAATTAAACTGGCTCATTGTTCTATCAATTCCGATTGTACAGAAAGCAAGTGTCATTTCTTCTATTTTATCCAAAATTAAAGGAAGTGCTGCACTTTCATTTTTATCAAATTTTCCTAAAACAAAATCGATTTGTTTTCCTTTCGAAAAAGCATCACCAATTCCGACACGCAAACGAGGATATTTTTGAGTTTGTAAAAGGTCTTGAATGTTTTTCAGTCCGTTGTGTCCTGCATCAGAGCCTTTTTTTCGCATTCGAAGGGTTTCTAAAGGCAATGCCAAATCATCTACAATTACTAAAGAATTTTCAATATTTATCTTTAGTTCGGTTAGCCAATGACGAAGAGCCTTTCCACTCAAATTCATATATGTAGAAGGTTTTATCAAATAAATAGTTCTTCCTTTGTGTTTAAAATGTGTAATATCAGCATAACGTTTGGTTTCGAAAGTAACTCCTTTTGAGGCAGCCATTTTATCGACAGCCATAAAACCTACATTGTGTCTAGTGTTTTTGTATTCTGAACCAATATTTCCAAGTCCAATAATTAAATATTTCATAGTTTTGTAATTACCTTGTAGCGCATACTTTAGTCTGCGTTGAATTTTTTACACAGACTAGGAAGCCTGTGCTGCTTTTTATTTACAAAATAAAGCAAACTAAATTCTAAAATCAACTTATAAATTTAATAACGTGAAATTCAGAACTGAAATAAACCCAATTCCATTACAAAAAAGGATAAATTTATCAGATAAGATATTTTTGATGGGTTCTTGTTTTTCAGAAAATATTGGACAAAAACTTTTTGAAAACAGATTCAAAACACTAATCAATCCTTTTGGTGTAATTTTTAATCCTCTATCTTTTATTCAACTTTTAGAATGGATTATGGAGAATAAAAATGGAACTGTTTTAGAACAAAATTTAGAAAATTATTATCTCCAGCACGATGAAGTTTTTTATAATTATCATCTACATTCCAAAATTGCCAGCCAAAATAAAGAAGAATTAAAGAAAATTATAAATCAAAAAGCAAAACAAACTTTTGAGTTTTTGGAAAATGCTGATACAATTATTCTTACACTAGGAACGGCTTTTATATACGAATTAATTGAAGAGGATTCTGATAAAAAAACACCAATTTCGAATTGTCACAAACAATCTAAAAACTTATTTGAAAAGAAATTAATTGATTTGGAAGAGGCAAAAATGAAGTTTGAAAATTTTATACAAAAAATTAATTTATTTGCCAAGAATAAAAAAAGTAAAGAAAAACAAATTATTATTACCCTTAGTCCTGTTCGGCATTTGAAGGAAGGCTTGCTAGAAAACAATGTAAGCAAATCTATTTTAAGGGTTTTGATTCATTTTCTTACAGAAAAGTTTGAAAATGTAATTTATTTTCCTTCTTATGAACTCGTTTTAGATGACTTGCGTGATTATCGTTTTTATGAAAGTGATTTATTACACCCAAACAATCAAGCAATAGAATATATTTGGCAAAAATTTTTTGAAAATTATTTTGATGATAAAACACAGTTATTTTTGAAAAAATGGCAAAAGATAGCTTCTTCTTTAGCTCACAAACCATTTTTTCCTAATCGTAAAAATCATCAAAATTTTATTCAAAAATTGATTTTAGATGTAGAAAATTTGCAAAAAGAATTTGGAATTAACCTTCAAGATGAAATTAATTTATTAAAAAACAATAATGAAAAATTAGAATAAACTTCTCATAAACTTTAAGAGCTAAATAAAATAACTTACCTTTGCAGCACAAAAAAATTCAAAACTCATAATTAAATTTGTTACATGGCATTAATTGAAGAACTAGACAAAGAAGGTAATTTTTTATTCAAACACAGAGGTACTCTTCCTGTTCCTTTTGTTTTTGTGGCTTTAGCTATTTATGCATGGCAATCTTCTAACAACGCTTTTCCAGAGTGGTTTCCATACTACGAATATGTTTGTTTGGCTGTTGGTCTTTTGGGGCAGTTTGTTCGTGCCTATACGGTTGGGCATACTCCAAAGGGTACTTCAGGCAGAAATACAAAAAAACAAGTTGCCGAAACACTCAATACAAGTGGGATTTATTCGGCAGTTAGACACCCACTTTATGTAGGTAATTTTTTGATGTGGCTTGGTGTGGCGATGCTAACGGCTAGTTTTTGGTTTATTACTTGTTTTGTTTTGGCATATTGGCTGTATTATGAGCGTATTATGTATGCAGAAGAGTATTTTTTACGTAACAAATTTGGACAACAATATTTAGATTGGGCTGAAAATGTTCCTCCTTTTATTCCTCGTCTTTCTAATTTTAATGGTGCAAATTTAGAGTTTTCTGCAAAGAATGTTTTGAAGCGTGAATACAATGGCTTTTTTGCTTTGATGCTTATTTTTACAGTTTTTATTGCTATTCGCTTTTATTTTCAAAATGCTACCTATGGACTTCCAAATGAGTGGTATATTATTTTTGGAGTAAGTTTGTTTATTTTCGCAATACTCAAAATACTAAAGAAATTTACACAAGTGTTAGATGTGAAAGGAAGGTAGTGTTTAAAAATCATAAATTTATTTATAGGAAAATATATGGCACAAGATTACGACAAAATTTTCAAAGAAAATATTGAAGAAATTATACTTCCTTTAGCCAAAAAATTATTAGATATTGTTCCTGAAAGACTTGAGGAAATTTCTGTAGATGTTCAGAGAACGATTGAAAGAAAACCTGATTTTCTTAAAAAAGTAGTGCATAAAGATTCTGATAAAGATTATATTCTCCATATTGAGTTTCAGCTTACAGATGAAGAAGATATGGTTTATAGAATGCTTGAATATTATGCAATGCTTTTAAGAAAACAAAAAATAAAGCTAAAACAAGTTTTGTTTTTTATTGGAAAAGGAAAAGCTAAAATGGTACAAACGATAAAGCACGATAAACTAGAGTTTTCTTTTGACCTTATCAATTTGCAAGAAATAGATTATCGTACTTTTTTATCTTCTCAAAAACCTGAAGAAGTTATTTTGGCTATTTTAGGAAATTTTGGCAAAGAAAAGACCGATATAGTAATAAAAAATATTCTACAAAGAATAAAAGATACTACTCAACCCAACTTAAAACGCCAAAAAACCGTTAAACAATTAGAAATATTATCTAATTTAAGAAAATTACAAAAACAAATCATAAAACATCTAGAAACTATGGCACTAACATACAACTTAGAAAATGATGTTCGTTTCAAACAAGGAATAGAGAAAGGAATAGAGAAAGGAATAGAGAAAAAAGCAACCATTGCAGTAAAAAATCTATTATCTTCAAGTCTTTCCCATCAGCAAATTGCTGCTGCATTAGAAGTTTCTTTGGATTTTGTTGAGAATATTGCAAAGAAAATAAAGAAATAAAATACATCTATTTTAAGAACAAAAAAAATGGATTCAAAAATAATTTGAATCCGTTTTTTTTATAATTTTTTTTAATCTATTCAGTATCTTGAGTTTCTAAAACTTCTTCCAAAACAGGAACAGAAATTCTACGAGCCGAACGAAAACGAGGTTTGTAATAACTACTTTCCATTGTGCTGTAAGTAATTCGCCTTCTACTTCCCGAAGCTGCATGAATAAACTTTATAGGTTCGTTTGGATTATTTTCTACAACAATTCCGACATGTCCTGTGCGCCCAGAATGTGAATTTCTACCTGTAAAACAAAGAATATCACCTATTTGAACATCTGCTAATTTTACTCGTTTGCCTACTTGGTCGTATGAACGAGAAGAGGCAGGAAGATTGATTTTGAATTGAGCATAAACATAGGATACAAAACCAGAACAATCAAAACCTCTCGGCGACTTGCCACCATACACATAAGGAACACCTTCTTGAGCCACAGCAATATCAACCAACGAATTTACAAAATCTTCTCTAATAGCAATTTTTTCTAATAATTGAGGACTGATGGCAAGATGATTAGGCGTAGAAAAATCAATAGTATTAATTTTCTCTTTATCTAATTTAATATCATTTTTGTTTGTTTTTTGAGTGGCTTCCTCATCAAGCAAAGCCAAAATAGTTGTTTGTTCTTCCTGTTTAAGAATTGTTTGGTTGAGGGTATCATTTAAAGCCAAAAAATTAAGAGTAGGCAAAAAATCTAAAGGCGTTTGAAAACAATTTAAAGAAGAAAATGAATAGGTATTTGAGGAAGTGGGAATAGTGGTTAGTGTTTTCTTTTTATCTTTTTTTGAGAAATTGGAGGGAGAGTTTGTGGTAAAAGCAGCACAAATGAAAATAAGGCTAGCACAAAGAAAGGATAAAGGATTACATTTAAAGTCCATATAACAGGATTTTAGTAAAAAATAATATTAGTGAGTGTGAGAGTAGGTGTTTTAGACCTTACCAGTTTTTTAGTTTAAAGCCCAAAAAGTAATTATAAATTAATTTTTGGAAAGCACAAATCTACAAAATAATATTTGATTCTAAACAAAAAAAATCAATACATTATCTCTTTTAAAAAAAGACAAAATATTGATTTCTAAAAACCTACTGTAATTATTATTAATTTTTTTGTTTATTCTCTACGAATTTTGATATGTAAAGCTCCGTTTCTAACTCTTACTTGTTGGTTTGGATTTAGGCTATTTTGCAGTGTTCCACTAAAATTTGCTTTAATAATATCGTTTTCTATACTCAAAACTTCAAAACGAATATCATTGCCTGTGCTGGTATAAATAAGGTTTGTTTGAGGTTCGAAATCAAGGCGAACATTGGCACTGTTCAAAATTCTAGGAGTTGTATTGTCAAAATCAAAACGAGTAAGCAAAACACGAAAAGTACCAAAACGAAGCGCATTAGGAGCTGCACGCCTATAAATAGAAAGTGTTTGAACACTTTGAGAATAGGTATTTGCAATCGAAACGAGCGTTCCACTTGGGTCATCAAATGTATAACTCAAATCCTCTACATCAGCCCAAATCTGTCCTTCCCGAGGAAAGCCACCTACTCGCTCATCATCAGAATCACAAGATGTAAATAAAAAAGAAGTAGAAAATAAAAAAAAGATATAAAAAAACGATGAATAAGATAAAATAAACTTCATGTTTGTTTAGAATAAAATGAGTAATAGAATAAAATGAAAGAGTTTTAAAAAAAAATATGGCAAAATAATTGAGTAATTCTTAGTAACTTTAATCATCAAAAACAAAATTTGAAAAACAAAATTTTGTATCAATAAATTAAACAAAAAATCATATTACAATCACATTACAAATTATGAAAAAGATATTTCTTGTATCACTTTTAGGAGCTTTTACTTTTTTGTCTGCTCAAACAATTCAAGCACAAACAACCACAGAAACAAAAAAAGAAACAACTGCTTTTACCAAAAAAGCTGATGACCGTCAGGCACAACTCACTTTTACAGAGCGTGAATACGATTTTGGTGAAATTGAAGAAGGTAAAATTGTCGAATATATCTTTACATTCAAAAATACGGGAAATTATCCATTAATGCTGCAAGATATTCGAACTACTTGTGGGTGTACAGCTCCCGAATGGACAAAAGAACCCATTGCACCAGATGAAGAAGGAGAAATAATTGTTCGTTTTAATACTGCACACAAAGCAGGACAACAACGAAAAGTAATTACAGTTATCTCAAATGCTGCTAATTCGTCAGAGGCTTTGGTATTGTTTGGAACTGTTTTGCCTGCTGGTAGTGGAGAATAAACAAAATTAAAAATCTGAGTTTAGAAGTCAGCAGCAAAGATTTTTATACAAAAATGCTATTCTTATTTTAAATAAGAATAGCATTTTTTATTGATATAAATTAAAATATATCTTGATTAAGCCTTAATTCCGACAAGTTCTAATTCGAAAACTAATGTTTTGCCAGCCATTGGGTGGTTTGCGTCCAAGACAACACCTTCTTCATTTGCCTCAATAACTACAACAGGAATTTGCTCACCATTTTGCCCTTGAAGAGCGAGTTGGTCGCCTGCTTTTGGGTTCATTTCTGGTGGTAATTTATCTTTAGGAAAAGAAACAATATTTTCTGGATTTGACTCTCCATACGCTTCAGTTGGTGCTAAAGTAATTGTTTTTGATTCGCCAACATTCATTCCCTCTACTGCTGCATCAAAACCTTTTATCATTTGTCCTGCTCCTACTTGAAATTCAATAGGTTCTTTTCTTTCTCTTGACGAATCAAAAACGTTTCCGTCTTCGAATTTTCCTACATAATGTACTTGTACTAAATCGTCTTTTTTTGCGCTATTTGACATGCTCTAAAATTAATTGAATTGAAAAAAAAATAGCTTTTCTATCTTTATAAAATAATTTTTGATTTCATTATTTCATAAAATAAAAAAGGCTATATTGTAATTTTCTGCAAGGTACGATTTTTTAGCTTAAAAATAAATTTGAGCGTAACAAAGGAATTAAGAATTGTTATTTTTTGTATAAATTTGTTTTTTCTACTTCCTTCAATAAAAGAAAAATTATGAAGAGTTATTTTGTATATATTATTTCATTTTGGTTATTTCTTTTGATAGGAATAATTGGAATGACTTCGTATAAATTTATTCAAAAAAAAGAAATTGAAATTTATTATTCTAATCAAAAACAAATTGCATCATCTTTTTTATTGACTGATTTTTGTCTTTCGACAGAATCTCGCCACCTTCGTCATCTTTCAATGCCCGAATGGGTTGCTCCTTTTCAAGATTTTCCTGCTTACCATGAACATTTTCCGTCTTCATCTTTTCTTAAACCTGTTTTTGATAAAAAAATAAAAAAATAATTTAGGCAAACTATTTGTAACTTTTTTTGTATTACTCAAAACACATTAAATTATATTTTTACTATGAATTTTCAAAAAATCAAATTATATTCTTTTTTTTTACTTTTTTCTTGTGTTTTATTTTCTTGTCAAGAAGATGAAACAGACCCAAGCCAAGATGATAATACAAGTTTGGAAACAACATTTAATGTAAATGGGCAAGAATTAGTCAATTTGGTAAACAAATACCGAACGGAAGGTTGTAGATGTGGAGGCGAACAAATGCCAGCCATAGGAACAATTACATGGAACGAAACACTCGCAAAAACGGCATATTTGCACAGCAAAGATATGAATGACCAAAATTATTTTTCTCATACAGGAAAAGATGGTTCAGACCCTGGAATACGAATGGAAAGACAAAGTTATGATTGGAGAACCTATGGAGAAAATATTGCTAAAGGTTATACAAATGAACAAGCTGTTGTTGAGGGCTGGATAGATAGCGAAGGGCATTGCCGAAATATAATGAACCCAAATTTTGAAGAAATGGGAGTAGGTAGAGAAGGCGAATATTGGACACAGGTTTTTGGTACAAGATAAGAAGACTATCTTTATTTTTCCATCATTAAAGCTATTTCTTCTCCTAATTTGCTTCCCAAAGCGACTCCCATTCCACCCAAACGTATTCCTAAAATAATATTTTTTGAATAATTTTGAAGAAGGGGAGTTTTTGTTTTTGAGCTTTCGGTAAAAGCCATAATTCCTGCCCAAGTAGTATCAATTTCAAATTTTTGTTTAGGAAGAATAATACTACTTAATTTTGATTTTAAATCTTCAATAATTAATTCTGTTGTTTCTAGTTTTGTGGTTGTTTCTCCTTCAAAATCCATATTTCGTCCACCTCCTAAAATTATTCTTCTACCAAAATTTCGGAAATAATAAAAACCTTCATCAAGATGAAAAGTGCCTTTGAAGCGTAAATATTTTAAAGGTTTGGTTACCAAAACTTGTCCTCGCCCTGCTTGTAAATCCAAATCTGGAATAAGTTTTTTTGAAAAAGCATTTGTACAAATAGCTATTTTTTTAGCAACCAATTCGATGATTTTATTATTTTCTAAAGGATTTTTTATTTTTACAATTACATTATTTTTTCCTTCATTTTGATTATCTTCAAAATCAATTACCTGACAGCCTGTAAGAACGCTAACACCTCGTTTTTGTACATAATTCAGAAGTGATTTCATCATTTTTCCTGTATGGATTTGTCCTTCAAAACGATTATAGACAATTCTGCGTACATGACGAGCATTAAAACCAAAACCCTCAATCAGCCCATCTTTAGTTTTGAATACATTTTTTCCATCAAAGATTGGTTTTAAAATTTGATTTACTTTATCTAATTTATCTAAGTATGGAATTTGTTTGTCTAAAATAAGTTCATAACCTCCATAATTTTTATAGCCTATTTTTTTATCTCCCAAACGATTACGCAGCTTTTCAAGCCCTTGCAAACGATTTTTTACAAGGTCTTGTAATTCTGTTTCACTCATTGTTTCTAAGTCAGAAGCAATTTCTGAAAGACTCCCAAAGCAAGCAAAACCTGCATTTTTTGTGCTTGCACCAGTCGGCAAAAGCCCTCTTTCCAAAACAGCAATTTTTGCTTTTGGATTTTTTTCGATAAGGCTTGCAGCCGTCGAAAGTCCTGTAATGCCAGCACCGATAATAATATAATCGTACTTTTTGAATGATTTATTTTCCCAAAAACTAAACATAAATTCAATTACGGATTAAAGATTACGAATTACGATAAATTTCAATTTGATTACGGATTAAAGATTACGAATTACGATGAATTTCAATTTGATTACGGATTAAAGATTACGAAT
>CAKZOK010000049.1 GCA_937136415.1 uncultured Cytophagales bacterium
GCACCTGATATTGGCGATACTGTTACGCTCACAATCACGGCCGCGAATGCCGGCCCGATAACGGCAACAGGGTTGAATGCCCAAGTTACATTGCCCTCTGGCCTATCTTTCCTCTCGTCAGGCGGCACAGGGACTTTCAATGATGCGACAGGCATTTGGACACTACCTGCAAGCTTGGCTTCTGGCGCGAATACAAGCCTAACAATCCAAGCGACGGTCCTAGCAGCAGGAGGCACAATCACTATCGCTGAGGTTACAGCGGCTACCGAAAATGATCCAGACTCAACCCCCAATAATGGTGTTACGACCGAGGATGATTATGACACTGTCAGTTTTTCGCCTCAAATTGGCCCAGATGGACCTAGTCTTACATGCCCATTGCCAGAACAATTTGTTATTGACTGGACTGCGCCAGGCGGTGCTTTCGGGTGGGATGCCGCAGATCTAACAAACACCTACACAATTGGCAGCAGTGATTATGTTCTGACCATGACTGGCGCAACTAATCGTTTTATTGCGCGCACTTATAACGGAGTGTCGCAAATGACCCCAGTTACCACCGATCAATTTGAAGGCGGCAATACGAATGGTGACTTTGGCGTTGTTATGAATGTTGATTACGCGGCCACTTCTGAGTCTATCATAACAACGATGGCCTTAGGCGATTCAGGCATAGGGGTCGAGGAAGCTACATTTGGTATCTTTGATATTGATAATGGCGCTTGGATTGATGAAATTGTAGTGACAGGAACTCTCTCCGGAGTAGCTGTCTCCCCCACCCTTTTCTCGGGCGGGTCCTCTGTCAGCGTTGCGGGAAATGTTGGCACAGGCGTTGGCGGCTCAGCAAGTGCAAGTGGTGATGAGTTAACTGCTCCTTATTTCTTGAAAAAAGCTGGTCTGTTACTTGAAAAACAAGGTAACGCGAAAGCAGCTTTGGCGCAATATGAAAAAATTAAAAGTAAATACTACAATACTGAAGAAGGTAGAAGTATTGAAAAGTATATTGCAAGAGTTCAATAATCTGAAAGGGTTGTTTAATTGAAAGCGGCTATTTCTTGTATGAGAAATAGCCGCTTTTTTTGGTTTTAATTATCTATTTTTTGATTAAACATTTCACCAGATATTAATTTATCCCAAGTTGTTTTAACAGTCATCGGAAATCCAGAAATTGGATACGTCTTAAAATAAACTTCATTAGGGGAAGTTAATTCTGGTAAAATCATTTTTTCTTTATTTAGCTGACCAATAAAAAATTCGTTATTAGGGCTAATTTCAAATACCGTATATTTTAAACCTTGATTAAATCGTTCCAGAGCCTTTTTCTTAAACCAATTCCAATCAATTGAGGTTTGGAAGTCAATTGGTCGTATTATATGTAACACTTCTCCATAGGTTTTATCCAGTATTTCTAATGTTTTATTTTCAAATAGTTCTGCTAGGACTTCTTCATCTATATTTTCAATAATTTCCAAAACATCCTTTATTCCTTTATCGAAAATATTATCTATTGAAAAATATAGAATTTATCTAACATACCTTTTAATTTATACCAAAGATTATCAGAGAATATTATCTATTAATCCTTCTGACTTTAATTTAAAGTGTGGCTGGAAATCATCTAATGATAAAAGTATCAATACTAAAGAAAAATTAATTACTGAAATTATTTATTACAATTTTTTAAAAAGTTAAATTAGAAAAGATATGAAAACTATTTTAAAGAAGCCTGTAATTACCGAAAAAGCAACAGCCATGAACGAAAATGGTGTATATGTTTTCATCGTAGATAAAAAGGCTACAAAGGCAGAAATCAAAACTGCTGTTGAGAAAATGTATGCAGACCAAGATGCTAAAGTTGTGAAGGTACGTACAGCAATTATTTTCGGCAAACCGAAATTTCGCTACTTAAAAACAGCAATTACAAAAGGTCATACTTCGACCTATAAAAAAGCGTTTGTACAACTTGCAGAAGGAAGTACAATCGATATATTTGACACTGAGGAAAACTAAATAGTGATTAGTCTTTTAGTGATAAGTAATTAATGAAATACATATTATTTGTATTTTACTAATTACTGACCATTGAGAACTAAATGCTAATAAAAGCTCCTTTTTTATTTCTATAAGAGAATTGATAGTGATTAATTTTTAGTTATCAGTGATTAGTTAAACACATATTATTTATTTGTATTTTGCGAATCGCTAAACATTAATTACTAATTACTAACCTCTCTCTTTTTATTTAATTTAGTTGTATTGTTTCTTAATCGAAGAAACCACGAAAAAATCGCAGTAATAGCGCAGAAAAACGGTTAGGCATTTATCAAGAATTTCGTATTCTAGGTAAAAAGGTTATTTTAATTATAAAGTTATTTTATTTACTGGTAAGTGATTACTGGTAATTTGTAACTGAATTGATAACAGATTACTGATAACTGCTAACTGACATTATTGTGCTGCAAAGCCTTTTTCGTCTAATCAAAATCAACATGGCTGTTAAAAAGTTAAAACCAATGACTCCAGGTCAGCGTTTTCGTATTGCTCCTACATTTGAGGAAATTACGACAAGCACTCCTGAGAAGTCTTTACTAGCACCTTGGAAAAGGTCTGGTGGTCGTAACGGATCAGGGAAAATGACAATTCGTCAACGTGGTGGTGGACACAAAAAACGCTACCGTATCATAGACTTCAAACGTTTAAAGCATGGAATTCCTGCTACGGTAAAGACTATCGAATATGACCCAATCCGTACTGCCCGTATCGCTCTGCTTTTTTATGCAGACGGTGCAAAAGCGTATATGATTGCTCCTCAAGGAATCAAAGTAGGTCAGACTGTTATGTCTGGAGAGAATGCTACTCCAGATGTAGGAAACTGCCTTCCTCTTGGTGTTATGCCTTTAGGTACAATCGTACATTGTATTGAAATGAAACCGGGACAAGGTGCAAGCCTTGCTCGTAGTGCTGGAGCGTATGCTCAACTGGTAGCTCGTGATGGCAAATATGCTATTCTTAGACTTCCTTCTGGTGAAACTCGCATGATTCTAGGTACATGTTATGCTACTGTTGGTACAGTATCTAACGGAGACCACATGAACGTAATTATGGGTAAAGCTGGTCGTAAGCGTTGGCACGGTCGTCGCCCTCGTACTCGTGGTGTTGCAATGAACCCTGTCGATCACCCAATGGGTGGTGGTGAAGGTAAATCATCTGGTGGTCACCCTCGCTCACGCAATGGCTTATACGCTAAAGGACAAAAGACTCGCAAGGTCAATAAATATTCCAATAGCTTTATTATTACTCGTCGTAAAACTCGTAACTCTTAATTATGGCTCGTTCACTCAGAAAAGGTCCTTATATAGACTATCGCTTAGAGAAAAAAGTAGCTGCCTTAGAGCAGACTGGCAAGAAGACCGTCGTAAAGACTTGGTCTCGTCGTTCTATGATTTCTCCAGACTTTATCGGACATACTTTTGCTGTTCATAACGGCAACAAATTCATTCCTGTTTATGTAACTGACAATATGGTTGGTCATAAATTAGGTGAATTTGCTCCTACTCGCAACTTTCGTGGGCATATTGCCAAGAAAGATAAGCGTGGTAAGAAGTAAGGTAGTCGTTTTTTTTAATTCTGTTTCATCTTTCTAAACAACTAATAAATGGAAGCTGTTGCTAAATTACAGAACGTACCTACATCTCCACGTAAGATGCGCTTAGTCGCTGATATGATTCGTGGAAAAAAGGTAAGTTCTGCAATAAATATGTTAAAATTTGAGCCCAAAATTGGCGCTCGTTATATGGAAAAATTACTTCTCTCGGCAGTAGCCAACTGGGAAGTCAAACACGAAGATTTCGCTAACGAAATTGGTAGCTTAGTTGTAAAAACTGTTTTTGTTGATGGTGGAAAAATGCTAAAACGCATTCAACCTGCACCTCAAGGACGTGCTCACCGTGTACGTAAGCGTTCTAACCACATTACACTTGTTGTTGGATTACCATCAGAAGGTGCTTCTCTTTCAGATATGACTGAATCGATTGCCAATCAGGCAGCAGAGCAAGCAGCAGAAGCTTTGGAATCAAATGACAAATCAAACCAAGAATAACAAAAAACTAACACTATGGGACAAAAAGTAAATCCTGTTGGCTTTCGCTTGGGTATTGTTAAAGGCTGGGACTCAAACTGGTACGGTGGCAAAACTTTCGCTGATAAGCTCGTAGAAGACGAAAAAATTCGTAAATATATTCGTGCTAGAATTCAACGTGGTGGTATTTCTAAAATTATCATCGAACGTACTCTAAAGCGCATTACCGTTACTGTTCATACTTCTCGCCCTGGCGTAGTAATCGGACGTGAAGGTAAAGAGGTAGATAACCTCAAAAATGAACTTCAAAAATTGACTTCTAAAGAAGTACAAATCAATATCTTCGAAATCAAACGCCCAGAAATGGACGCTCGTTTGGTAGGCGAAAATATTGCTCAACAATTAGAAGCTCGTATGTCGCACCGTCGTGCAATGAAACAAGCCATTCAAGCTGCTATGCGTGCAGGCGCAGAAGGTATCAAAGTCAAATTGGCTGGTCGTTTGGGTGGTGCTGAAATGGCTCGTGTAGAACTCTACAAAGAAGGAAGCACGCCTCTTCATACACTTCGTGCAGATATTGATTATGCTATAAGCGAAGGCAATACTATCTATGGAAAAATAGGTATTAAAGTTTGGATTTATAAAGGTCAATTATACGGAAAGCAAGACCTTTCTCCTGCTGCTCTTGCTGAAAAACAAGAACGTGGTGGTGGACGTGGTGGAAATGACCGTCGTCGTGGTCGTAATGACCGTGGTGGAAACCGTCGTGGTGGAAACCGTAATGACAGAAATGAAGGTGGTGGAAATCGTGGTGGTAATAGCCGTGGTGGAAACAATCGTGGTGGTGGTGGTGGAAAAAGATAAATTTATCTTTTTCAAAAATCAGCATCATCTATAAATAAAAATGAGATATACTTCTTTTGAGAAAGTGTATCTCATTTTTTTGTTAAAAAATTCTTAGATTCTATTTACTTTCAAAAATTGAATCACTTAAAATCTAAAAAGGCAACTTTTTTGCATTGTTTAGAGTAAAATAAATATAATCCTATTTCAAAATTATTTTAATTATTTCTTTACTCTAATGAAATCCAAGAATCAATCATGCTATTTTTTAGAGGCTATCTATTCTACTATAAATGATGGTTTTACAAAAAAAATAAAAATGCTTACAAAAAAAACAATTCATTCTTTTACTAGAATAATCTGTCTTCTTACTATTTTTAGTGCTTTTTTGTTTATGGCTTCTTCCTGTAGGCAATCAGTCAAAAAATATACAGAAAATGCAAAGGTATTGATGTCAAAAGGTAAATTCGAAGAGGCAATTCCAATTTTGAGTACAGCCATTAAAAAAAATTCTAATAGTCATGAGGCTTATAGTTTGCGTGGGGCTGCTTATTTAGAAATTGATAAGTTCGAAAAAGCAAAAAAGGATTTAGATAAAGCCATAAAATTGCATAAAAAAGATTACAGGTATTTTTATAATCGTGCAAAAGCAAAAAAAACACTGAAAGAATATCAAGCTGCTATTGAGGATTATAATAAAGCTATCGAACTCAATCAGAGCAATGCTGATATGTATTTGGAAAGAGGGCAGCTTTTCTTAACTCTAAACAAAGGGAATGAGTCAATAAAAGATTTGAACCAAGCCGTTATGCTCAATGCCTCTGAAAAAATGGCGTATTTTAATCGTGCAGAAGCTCATTATTTATTGCACGAACTAAAAGATGCAATGACAGATTTGGAAAAATGCCTCCGATTAGACGAAAAATTTGGAAAAGGACATTACCGTTTGGCTCAAATTTCTTTAGAAATTAATAAAAATAAAGCTAATAGAGATATTTGTTCGCACCTCAAGTCTGCTATTAATGGAGGTTGTCCTGAAGCAAAAGAGTTGATAAATAAAGTATGTAGATAATTATAGGTTCATTTTCATCTGATATAAATCAAAACCTTTTGCCCAAAAATCTTTTTCTATTTTTTCTAATTCAAAACCTACTTTCTGATAAAATTTATACACTAACTGACTGGTTCTGACTACAATAAAATTAATTTCTTTACTCTTAATATAATTTATTCGATACAAAAGAAGCTCTTTCCCAACACCTTGCTCCTGAAAATTAGGGTGAATAATATCCCATGAAATGCGAGCCAATGGAATTGGTTCATCAAAAAAATAGTTAATTCCACCACAACCAATAATTTGATTTGTAATTTTATCTTCTATTACAAAATAATCTTCTTTCTTCTGCTCCAAATACTCTACAAATTCTTCTTCTTCTGAAGTATCAAAATAATTTGGAATATTAAGTCTAATTATCTTTATAAGCTCTTGTTTGTCAGTATCTTGGTAAAATCTAATCGTACGCATTTTTTTACAATTATATATTAAAAACTTTTTAATTTGTATAAAATTAAAATAAATTACTTTTTTTTATGAATGAATTTTTTACTTTTATGGGAATGGGAATTGAGCATATTCTTCAATTTCCAGAAGGTTATGACCATCTACTTTTTATTTTGGCATTGAGTGCAATTTATACTTTCTTTGAATGGAAAAAGGTTTTATTGCTTATTACAGCTTTTACTATTGGGCATTCGGCTACTTTACTTTTGACTATTTCAGGAATTTCGCCTATTCCTAGCTCTGTCATCGAATGGCTGATTCCTCTAACAATTATTCTTGTTTGTATCCTAAATTTTACCACAAGAATACAAGATAAGCATAATTCAAAGTCTGAAAAAATAAATTCTTCTACAATGATTCGTCGTTATAGTATTGCCTTAGTTTTTGGGTTGATACATGGTTTGGGTTTTGCTAATTATCTTCGTCAGATGTTGCCTAACTCTCTTTTTAACCCTCTTTTAGGTTTTAATATTGGGCTAGAAATTGCTCAAATTTTAGTTGTTTTAATTGGTTTATTGGTTGGTTTGCTAGTTATGAAATACCTTAATTTCACAAAAAACCGTTGGAAAATAATTCTTTCTACTATTGTTTTGATTTTTGCTTTACATCTTTTTGTAATGCAAACAATGGCTCTTTTTGGCTAACTCCATAAAGTAAATCTTATCACGGTCATGGTTATTTTTACATAAGATATTTTGTGTGTTCGTTTGCTTACAAACAAACTTATTGCTTCCTAAGCAGTATCCTGCTGTATGTTATCACGCTCCTAAAAAAGTTTAAAGTTCAATTCTAGGAAAGTGAACATACATACAGGAAAAATTAACCGTAATAACATTTAATAAATAGCCAGTGAAATAAAATTTATTTAAAATTCAAATCATATAACATTTCACACAAATCATTTATTTTTTCTTTCTTTACAATCACTTCTAACCATTCTTTTAAAATTCCTTTTCGATTACTTTCGCTATTTATTCCATAAAAAACCCCTGCAATTCCACCTGTTACACAGCCTGTTGTGTCTGTGTCTTCCCCCAAGTTTACAGCCTTCAAAACACTTTCAGAATAAGAATTATGCTTCATAAAACACCAAAAACTAGCTTCCAAAGTATGTAAAACATAACCAGAAGATTTTATAGTTTCTTCCTCAAAAATGGTGATGTCGTTTTTCAAAATTCTATCAAAAAGAGCAATTTCAGTCTTATTAAAATCAAATTCTATTACAAAATTATTTATCAAAATTTGTAATTTTTGATAGGCTTCAAATTTATCTTGTTTTTCTTCTTTTTGAGTTTGTTCTAATAAAATCTTGATAAATTCGGTATAAATAAAACACGAAAAAACAGAACGAAAATGCATGTGTGTAATAGAAGAAACTTCTGAAATTAGCTCAAAACGCTTCTTGGTAGAATCTTCAAATAAATATCCTTTATAAAAAATGAGTGGCAAAATTCGCATCAAAGAACCATTTCCATTCGAATACTCATCTGTTCCTCCTGCCAAAAGTGGACTTTCTCCTTTTTTTAGCCTCCTTATCGCATCAGTTGTAGCAATTCCAATATCAAAAACTCTTCCATGAGGAGTCCAAAATTTGTCATACTTCCATTTTACAAAATTGTTGGCAATATCGTTTATATCATAAATTGCTTTTTTAGTGGAATGAATCGGAGTCGCCAGACTTTCAGCCAAACAAAATGCCAATGAACTATCATCAGACCATGTTCCTTTTGGTTGATGATGCGTTCCAAATTCTCGCATATCTGTAACTGGATTTTTGGCAATATCTTCTCTACTTCGAAACTCCACAGGAACGCCCAAAGCATCACCAACAGCAAAACCGAAAAAAGCATCTTTTATTTTTTGTTTCATAATGAGTAGGAAATGGAAAATGGAGAAAGACAATTTTTTATTTTGTTTATATCTTCTTGATATTCTAAAGTCATATTTTTACATTTAATTTTTAATCAAAATTAATCCGTTTCAATATACTATTTATTTTTTGGTTCTACATTTTTCTATTATCATTTTCGCTCATTATTCCCTATTTTTGTATTCTAATTCTGACTAGAAAAATCAAAACAAACTAAAAAATTGCGTACAGAAATAAATAAACTTGGCGAATTTGGACTGATAGAGCGTATTGCTGCCAATTTTCCATTACAAAAAAACACTTCTAAAAAAGGAATTGCAGATGATGCAGCCGTTATAGAAATTGAAAAAGACAAACAACTTTTGATTTCGACAGATATGCTCGTTGAAGGAATCCATTTTGACTTGTCTTATACTCCTTTAAAGCACTTGGGTTATAAGGCTGTTTCGGTAAATGTGTCGGATATCGCTGCAATGAATGGTATTCCTCATCAAATTACGGTTAGTCTTGCGCTTAGTAATCGCTTTTCGGTTGAGGCTGTTGATGAATTTTATGAAGGTGTAAAATTTGCATGTCAAGATTACGGAATTGATTTGGTAGGAGGGGATACGACTAGTTCACCCAAAGGATTAGTTATTTCAATTACGGCTTTAGGTCAGGCAAATCCAGACAAAATTATTTATCGCAATACAGCTCAAAAAGGTGATGTTTTGTGTGTTACAGGAGATTTGGGAGCTGCTTTTGTAGGCTTACAAATTTTGGAAAGGGAAAAAAGAGTTTTTATAGATGCTCCAGAAGCACAACCCAAATTAGAAAATGTTGAGCATGTGATTGAGAGGCAATTAAAACCAAAAGCTCGTATGGATATTATTTACGAACTAGCAGAACACGGTATTATTCCTACATCAATGATGGATATTTCAGACGGATTGGCATCTGAAGTTCATCATATTTGTCGCCAGTCAAAAGTGGGGGCAATGTTGTATGAAAAAAATATTCCTATTGACGAGCAAACAGCCATAACAGCAGCAGAAGAGCTAAAACTTAGTCCTTTGACTTGTGCTTTGAATGGTGGTGAAGATTACGAATTATTATTTACAATCAAACAAGAAGATTTAGAAAAAATTGAAAAAATTGTTGATATTCATCTAATTGGCTACCTTCACGAAGCAGAAAAAGGAGTAAAAATTGCTATGAATTCGAATCAGATGATGGATATAAAAGCACAGGGTTGGAATCACTTTGAGGAAAACGAATAATTTGTTTTTAATTTTGAAATTTCTATTTCTCACTTCTATTTTAATGTGAACTTAGTATTTAACTATCTGATTATTAACACCTTAAAGGTGCTTATTATTTATATATAAAGTGGTGTTGTAAAAAGTATGATAAGTTATTTGTTTGTTGGTGTCGCTTCGCTAAAATACCAACAAGGGCATTGTGGGTAGTTTTTAGTTGTATAATTTTGCTATTCTAAAACGCTTTAAAAAAATCATACTTTGTCTAACACCACCCTATATAATAATGTACCAAATGCTTTAGCGTGTGAGTAGATATAAAATTAGCCTTCGACAAATGGCTGTCTTATAGCTCCTAATCTAAAGATTAGGCTACATTTTCGCACGCTAAAGCATACATTACAAAGACAAACAATACTGATTTCACATTACTTTACCGTCTTCATTTCTTCTGGTAACCTAACATTTTTCTCAATAAATTTTTGAATATCTGCAATAGTATCTTCTTCTGTAAACTGAATAGGTTCTTGAAAAGTTAGTTGCAATTTTGTACCTCGTTTTTTCAAAAAGAATCCTTTTTTATCAAATGCTCTTCTAAAACCATTGATATAAACAGGAACTACGATGGGTTTGAGTTCATGAATAAGATGTGCTGAACCTTTTCTTACTGACGCAAATGCTTTTGTTGTTCCTTGTGGAAAAGTTACTACCCAGCCTTCTGCTAAGGCTTCTTTTATTTTGTTGGGAGCTGATGTGTCAGCACCACGATTTACTTCTTCTCCTTTTGACCTCCAACTTCTTTTTATAGTAATAGCACCTGTATAAGATAATAATTTGGGCAACCAACCACCATCTTTCATTGTTTCTTCGGCTGCTACATAAAACATTTTTGCACGTGGATTAAGTAAATAAATAGGAAAATTAATACTTTTGAATTTCCATTTTACACTACAAAAAACATGATACATTACCATTACATCGGCAAAATAAGTTTGATGATTTGAAATAAACATAACCCCTTCATTTGGCAAGTTTATTAGATGTTCTGCGCCCTCTACTTTAGTATTATTCAGAATATTAAAACGTGGATAAGTTATAGTTCCAAGCACACTTACAAGTATTCTTTTAATAAAAAGGAAGTTTCCAAAAGGGTCTTTTCTGATAAGTTTAATTTTTTTTATTTTGTCTATCCACGACATTTTTTGTTTGTCAGAGTATTTTTTGTCTGCTTTTCTAATTTTTTTGGGTGTATTTATTTCCATTATTTTATAACTAAAAATGATAAAATTTGGTTGGTTTATTGGTGTGTTATTTCTTTGCCAACCTCTAAAGTTTGGTTGGTTTTTATTTCTGAAAAGTTAAACAAATATTTTGAAAATAAATAGTTTTATTTTGAATATTTTTCCATAAAAAAAACTCTCTTTTATTTTTTCTCTAAAAAATTAGAATAAAAATAAAAAAGAGTTTGAAGTATATTTTATAAGTAGATTAAATTAAATAATTCATCTATTTAATAAATTATTCTCCTGCATTTTCTGTTGTTTCTTCCGTTGAAGCAGCTTCTGGCGCATCTTCAGTTGCTTCTGCCACTGGTTCGTTTGCTTTAGCAATTTCTTCTTGTTTCTTACGGATAGCTTCAGTACGAGCTTCTTTTACCTTAGCTTCTGCAGCCATACGGTCTTTAGCAGCTTGTTGTTTGTCGCTAGAAAGTTTAGAAATACGATTTTCAATTTTTTGGTCTTTTGCTTCTCTCCAAGCTACCATTTTATCATCGGCAGTTTCTTGAGTAATAGCTCCTTTATTTACACCTAATTGAAGATGTTTACGGAACATTAAGCCTTTATAGTGCAACATTCTTCTTACAGTTTCTGAAGGTTGCGCTCCTACCATAAGCCATTTCATTGCTTTTTCGTCATCAATAACGATAGTCGCAGGAACAGTTTGTGGGTTGTAAGTTCCAATTTTTTCGATGAATTTACCATCACGTGGCGCACGAGCATCTGCTATCACGATTTCGAAACGTGCAGCTTTTTTGCGCCCTCTTCTTGCAAGTCTAATACGAGTTGCCATAACTTATACAAAGTTTAGAGAGGTCTGAAAATTAAATTAAACTCTAAAATAAAATAAAATAGAGTTCTTGTTCTATCAAGAAAACAAGACTGCAAATATAGCATTTTGTTTTATCATTTACAATTTTTTTATTTTAAATATTTTGGCAAAAAGTCTATTTTTATTTTTTTAAGAAATTCTACTCCAATTAATTGCTTGTTCCTTATGAATTTTTTCTAGTGTAACTACTAAAGGTTGATTGTCTTCTTGCTCTAATTTTGGGTCTTCTTCTAATATTTTTTGGGCTATTTCTCTAGCTACTTTGAGTATTTCTCCATCTCTTGCAAGGTCTGCAATACGCAAATCTACTGCTCCACTTTGCTGTGTTCCTGCTATATCTCCAGCACCACGCAACTTCAAATCTTCATCAGCAATCTCAAATCCATTGACTGTACTTACCATTACCTCAAGGCGTTTTTTACCTTCTTTACTCAATTTGTAACCACTCATAAGAATACAATAAGATTGCTCTCCTCCACGTCCAACACGTCCACGAAGCTGATGAAGCTGCGAAAGCCCAAAACGTTCGGCATTTTCAATAATCATTACTGTAGCATTAGGAACATTTACGCCAACTTCAATTACCGTTGTGGCAACCAAAATTTTAGTTTCATTTTTGGCAAAGCGTTGCATCTCAAAATCCTTATCTTTGGGTTTCATTTTGCCATGTAAAATACTGATAGGAACATTTGGAAAGGCACGGCAAATACTTTCATAACCATCTTCCAAATTTTTATAATCCATTGTTTCGGATTCTTCAATTAATGGATAGACCAAATACACTTGTCTTCCCAAATCAATTTGGCTTTGCATAAAACCAAAAACACGCAAACGATGAGCATCAAATTTATGAACCGTTTTGATAGGTTTTCGACCTGCAGGCAATTCATCAATTATCGATACATCCAAATCTCCATACAAAGTCATCGCCAAAGTCCGTGGAATTGGCGTTGCTGTCATAACCAAAACATGAGGAAAAAAGCCTTCATTTTTTTGCCATAATTTTGCTCGCTGTGCTACGCCAAAACGGTGCTGTTCATCAATCACACAAATTCCTAACTTTTGAAACTGAACTCTATCTTCTAAAAGCGCATGTGTCCCAACAATAATATTAATTTTTCCCTCTTTCAAATCTTCCAACATTTCACGCCTTGCCTTTGTTTTTGTTGAGCCTGTTAGAATATCAATTCGAAGCCCCAAAGCATCACAAAACCCTTTTAAACCTTCATGATGTTGTTGTGCCAAAATTTCGGTAGGTGCCATTATACAACTTTGCGCTTCATAGTCAATTCCCATTAACATAATCAAAAAAGACACAATCGTTTTTCCACTTCCTACATCTCCTTGTAAAAGTCGGTTCATTTGGCTGCCCGATTGTACGTCTTGATGAATTTCTTTAACGACTCGTTTTTGTGCGCCTGTAAGTTCAAAAGGAAGCTGTTCTTTATAAAATTTGGCTAAAGTAGGTGTTTTTTCGAATATTAAACCTTGATTTTTATCTGTTCTGACTAATTTTAATTGTAATAATTGAAGTTGAATAAAGAATAATTCTTCAAATTTTAGTCTATCTCGTGCCTTTTCCAGCCATTCTTTATTTTTAGGAAAATGAATATGTACAATAGCTCTTCTTCTATCCAAAAAATTATTTTTTTCTATAATAGAAGCAGATAATGTTTCTTGAATTTCTTTATGCACTTGACGAATAAGGGTTTGCATCAGATTCGAAATTCCTCGGCTATCCATTCCCTTAGCCTTCATTTTTTCGCTTGTGTGATAGACAGGCTGAAAATAACTTTTCTCTTTTTCTAGTGGAATATGCAATTCAATTTCTGGGTGAGCAAGGCTAAAATTTCTGCCGTACATATTTGGACGACCATACACAATATATTCATTTCCTTCTTTTAATTTTTTGGCTACCCAACCAGCACCACGAAACCAAACTAATTTTACTTCTCCTGATGCGTCTTCTAAAATTGCTTCTAATCTTTTTTTTCGTCCTTCTCCCCAAAGGTTTATGTTTCGTAACCGTCCTTTGAGTTGAACGGCTGTATCTTCTTCCGAAATAAGTCCAATTTTTTGAAATTGTGTACGGTCTTCGTATCGAAAAGGTAGGTGCATCAATAAATCTCCAAAAGTACGGATATTAAGTTCCTTTTGTAAAATTTCGGCACGCAAAGCTCCCACTCCTTTTAGAAATTCTATTTTTGTATCAAAAATTGTTTTTTCATTTATTTTTGTACTAGAATTAGAAGTGTTTTTTTGCTCTGAAATAGCATTATTTTTAATAGGTTGTTCCAATAGTTTGTAAAAGATAGTACTTTACAAAAATAGCAAATTAAACTAGAAAAACAAGCTATCGTGCTAATTTTATTAGATTTATTTACAAATAAAAACGATAGCTTTGTTTTTGTGTTTAATTTTTGGTGATATTGTAAAAAATATGATAGAGTATTTAGTTGTTGGTGTCGCTACGCTAAAACACCAACAACGGCATTTTTGATAAAAATCATACTTTGTCGAAGACCACCTAATTTTTTAATTACTACTAATTATTTTTAGAAAAATCCACCTACACGAATTTGTAGAGGAGTTCCATAAACTGTTTGATTGTCATCATAAAAAGGATTATACAATGCCGATATGGTAAACCCTGAACGATTTCCTATCGGAAAAACTAAGCCTCCTCCTATAAAAAAAGAAGGAAATGCTTCTGTTCTTTCTCTTCTTAAACCTGTATTTGGGTCGCTATAAGGTACTTTTGCAAAGAGTGTTTCATATTCAGCGTGGGCAAACAAATTACCTGCCCCTAAGAAATCATCAGCAATTATATAACGAGAAAACAAACGCCCTCCATAAATACTCTGCTTAAAATCTGGTGTATAACGGCTGTCTTTCAAGTATTGATATGTTCCTCCCACACCTACTGAAAATTTGGGAGTAAGTCTGTATCCCACCATCGGCGAAATATCTATAGATGTAATTGTTCCGAAACTTGCGCCCAAATTTCCCCCAAAATAAAAGCGTTGGCTTAGAGGAATTTTGTCATCATTATCATCTTTCTGTTTTTTCTGTTTTTGTGTTTTTTCTTCCTTTTTTTCTTCTTCTGGCTTTTCTACTTCTACACCTTCTACTTGTGCAAAGGAAACAGAATAGAAAAAGAATAAAGTAATAATTAGAATTATTTTTTTCATTATATTTTTATTTTTTATGTTTTTTTTATTGAGTTATCACAACTTTATATGCCTACAAGAATGACAGATTTTGGTGATGTGTTTCTAGTGGTGATTGCGTATTTAACGGTAAGGAATTTAGGGGACTATTTAGCTTCAGTTGAATTAAATTCGGTTATT
>CAKZOK010000050.1 GCA_937136415.1 uncultured Cytophagales bacterium
CTGCCATGCAGCTAGAATAAAATTTTAATTGCTATTTTTGATTTATAAATCAATCCATCAAAGAATGAAAATGACTATAAACTATAGGAAGAATTTTTGAAATTCTGAACAGCCTAAGGTTAGGGTAGATTTTCGCACGCTAAAGCATTCGCTACATTTACTTACACACTAAAGCATATATTTTTAGGAATATTCTGTCTATTAACTATAAAGTTCACTTTTATCAATTTCCATAATTTCTTCTTTAAAAACAATTCCATTTTTTTCTAATTCTGCCAAAACAGGTTCATAAATTTCTTTATGAATTGGAATTTGAACACCTTTTAAGTGCAAATTATCTGTCAAAAATAGTTTTGCAGCAATGGCTAAAGGAAGCCCAACTGTTTTTGCCATTGCTGTATGTTTGCTATTATCTCCAAAAACAACAAGCGAAGAAGTGAGTTCTTTTGCTTTATTTTGATAAGTATATTTAATTCGGTGTTGCATCAAAATCATGTCTTTGTCTTCTGGGTCTAACGTCCATTTTTCTTCCAAAAGAGTTTGTAATATTTGAGCAGGAGAAGCATTGTGAAGCGTTATTTTTTTGTCATCAAAAAAGCCTAAATATTCCCATTTTTTGAGTTCTGAATCAGAAAAATTATATTTTGTTTTTAATTTGTTTTCTAATGATAAAAAAGGGTCATATTTGAAAAACATATTAGCAAACTGCCTGTAAGTGAGCTTGTCTGAGTTTTCAATTTTGTATGAATCATCTGTCATTCCTAATTGAATAAATGTATCCCAAGATTTACAAAAACCACTTCTTCTAATTGTTCCTCTCAACATTGTTGGAATGTTTTCTAGGTGATAAGTCGAACGATATTGTAATGAATCTCTATTTGGGTATCCTTCAAATTTGTAGTTTTTGTCTTTCTTATTTACGGCAGCAAACTCTTTTGATTCAATGGGTTCACAATAAGAAAAAAGACGATGATAAGGCGCATATTTGTATTGATGATTCTGAATAAATTTGGCTGTTCCTTGCCCTGCCAAAACTACATTTCTAGGGTTCCAAGTAAATTTATAATTCCAAGGGTTGTTGTCAGATTGAGGAGCTAAAAGCCCACCTGTAAAAGAGCGAAATGCTGTAATTTCAGCTTTTTCATTCTCTGATTGATTGTGCTGACGGATTCTATCTAACACTTGCATTGCCGAGAGGTGGTCAATTCCGGGGTCAAGACCGATTTCATTTAATAATAAAAGACCTTTTTGTTTTGCCTCTCCGTCTAATTCTTGCATTTGAGGAGAAACATAAGAAGCTGTAAAAATAGAGGTTGATTCTTCAACACAAATTTTTGCAACAGGTGCGTGCAAAAATGCAGGTAGAAGAGAAATAACTAAATCAGCACGTTGTGCAATTTTCCTGCAATTTTTCGAATCCGAAACATCAAATTGAAAAGCTGTTGCTCTTTGGTGGTTATTAATTTTTTCTTGAGCTAATGAAATATCCAAATCACCTACTTCAATGTGCCAATCATTTTCTTTGCTATGTTCTAATAAATAATCGATGAGTGCATAAGATGAGCGTCCTGCGCCAAGTATTATTACGTTTTTCATGTTTTTGCCTTTTGTGTGTTATTATTTTTCAAAATTTTCAGAAAGACAAAGTAAGCATAGTTTGTATTCTATTGCAAAAAAAATGCAAACTCATAAGTTGATTTTATGAGTTTGCATTGTAATTGATTATAAACAAATGATTTCTATCCACCACAACCTCCACAGCCACCACCACAGCCACTTCCACACGAAGAACCACAGCTACTTCCACAGCCTCCTCCATCAGAAGTAGAGGGAGAACTATTTTTGTCTATATAAGAAACCAAAGGCGTAAAAGAAGCATCATAGATAGCACTATCTATATAAATATAGCTCCATTCATGAGTGGTGTAATTATGAATATTGTTTCCGTATTTTTGAGGAAGGATAATTTTTTTATAAAAATTAGGTATAATACTTTTGGTCATTTTTTTGGATAAATTATACAAATGAATTATCGAACTTATCAAAAGAACACCCAGTAAAATAGCTATAAACAAAAAAGGTCTATGATTTGAAATCCCCATAAAAAGACGAATACAACCTATAATCAAGGCAGCAGAAATAACAATATAGTTAATCAAAAATAGTTTTGTAAAAGATTTGGAGGAGGTAATCGTATCGATAAATTTGTCCATTGCTTGATAGGTATTTCTAAAAACCTCTTTGTTGCTAATTGCTTTGAGAAGTGCAGGATAAAAAACAGGACTAGAGGTAGATGAAAGGATTGTAAATGAATCAAGAATGACAAATTCTTCTACTGATTTGGGAGCTGTTTTACTTCCAATTTCTATTTCATGCTTACTATTTATTTTTATTTTTTTATTTTTAATTAATTTGTTGATGGCATGATGAATGACATCGTTTTTCTTTCCTTTTTTTAGATAAATGACTTCTGAAATAGATAAATCATTGATAAAAACATCATCTGACCAATTTGCTAATATATTTTTTAAATAAAAACTATTAAAAGATTTTAGCCCAATGATGGCTATAATAAGGAAAGAAATATAAAAAGAGAAAAAATCCAAACCATTTATTTGACTGTATAAAGGCTGCAATAAAAAATGTAAAGGAATAAGAACAATAAGCGAAATAACCAAACCAAGTGTAATAATTTTTTCTCTTGTAAGTTTAGATTTTTTCAAATTTAGAGGTTGGTACATTGAGTTATATTCCCAAATATTTTTTGGTTGTTTGCCAAATTCTTGCTCATAGAGTTTTGTGGTGTTGTCTTTTGCATTTTTAAATTTTTCAAATTCAGCCTTGTTGTGTGTAGAGGGAATATGTTGGATTTTTTTTTCTAATAAATTACAAAATTCATTGTAAGATTTTGTAAAAATTAAATGTTGATGCCAAACAATGTCCACAATTTCGGAAGGAGAAACCATTGTATTAGCTGTTGCAGCCAAGTACATAAATTTTTTATATTCTAAAATTGCTTTTTCTGTAAAATTTTTTGTCCATTTATTTTTGTCAGCCAAACGAGTTACAAATCCATAATCTGTAAGAGGTTGATTAAAATCAAAATTTTTGACCTTATCCCAAAGCAAAGGACTCCTTTGATTATTATTTTCTTTTTCTAATGTTTTTTCTATATTCATAAGTAGAAAGTTTGGTTAAACAATAGTTGTAGTTATAGATTCTTCTTCTAAAATACGTAAAAACCACTCAAAAAGGTTCTGTTTTGAAATAATAAATCTGCTCTGTTGTTTTTAAATACAGAATTATAGATAACACAAATAATTATAAAAATAATTAAAAAAAATAGCATTTCTAACAAAAAAAAAGTTTTTTAGTTGTTCTTTTTCTATCTTAGGAATAGAAGTTGAATAAATTACTGCCTTGTAGTTTTAATGTATTGATATTCATTGGCTTTGCTGCTTTGGCATCTCGTAATTGTTGAAAAATGAAACTTTTATCCGTGTTGCACACAGAACACGGCTTGTCTATCCTTAAACAACTTCGTTTCTTAATAAATTCTATCCTAATTAAAAAAAATAATTTTTTTCATTTTATGAGCAAAAAAAATAGTCAAACGTTATGAAAATTCAAACTACAATAATTACTTTATCATTTAATTTAATTATTTTATTATTTTTGTTTTCTTCTACTAATTGTATTTCTCAAAAAGATAATCATAAACAAAAAACAATAGAAGAAGATACATTATTGATTCTTCAAAAAACAACTCAAAGTTATTATGCAAATAATATAAATAAAATTAATTTGAAAAATCATATTGAATTATTGGCATCAGAGAGCTTTGAAGGGCGAAAAGTAGGAGAAAAAGGACAAAAAATGGCAGGGCTTTATATTCAAGATTTTTTTATAAAAAATGAGTTAGAACCAGCCGTTCCGACAGAAGTAGGAAAACGATATTCACAAGAATTTGAAATAGAAAGAAATAGAATATCTAGTGTAATCATAAAAAAAATAGAAGAAAAAAAAGAACCTTTTTATAAAAATAAAAAAGATTTTCTAGCAAATCCATTGACATATTTACACAATGAAAATGAATTGAATATTGTTTTGACAGGGTATTCAATTTTGCCAAATGAACAAATTAGAGGGCGTGGAGTAGCTCTGTTTTTGGATACGGACAATAGAGAATTTATTTTTTATTCGAATCAAGATTGGAATGAGAAAACAGAAAAACAAGTTCTGTTGGCTCAAAAAGCAGGCGCAAAAGCAGTTTTTTTTATCCTTCCAAATGCTGATAATTTCAAAATTAATGCAAAAAGATTACAAAAAAGTAAATACCTAAATAGAGAATTTTATACTCTCAAAACAAAAAAAAGTATCCCTGTTTATTTTCTTTCTATGCAAACAGCAGCCCAATTATTTGATTATTCACAACTGGAATGGCAACAAATAGAAGAACAATTTAGAGCAAAAAAAATACCTTCAAAACTGCCTTATTCAAGTATTTCTATTGAAATAAAAAAAGAAAATTTAGAAACTATAAAGACAGAAAATATAATTGGATTTGTAGAAGGAACAAATTTGAAAAACGAAGTAATTATTATCTCTGCACATTACGACCATCTGGGAAAAACAAACGAACAAACCAATTATTTTGCTGGTGCAGATGATAATGCTTCTGGTGTGGCTGCACTTATGGAGTTGGCAAAAGTATTTGCTTTGGCAAAAAAAGAGGGATTTGCACCCAAAAGAAGTATTTTGTTTTTGGCAACTACTGCCGAAGAAATTGGAATGTTGGGGTCTTCTTATTACGCTGATATTGCACCAATATTTCCTATTTCCAATACAATTACAAACTTAAATATTGATATGATTGGAAGGGAATATAATTTGAAAAATAAATATCCAAACAATAATTATGTAAGTATTGTGGGGTCGGATTGGCTCTCTCCTCTTTTACACCAAACGCACCAGCAAGCCAATGAAAGGTTTACCAAACTCAATTTGGATTATACATATAATTCTAAATCTCACCCAGAGAATTTTTTTTATCGTTCTGACCAATATAGTTTTGCAAAATATGATATTCCTATCATTTTTTATACCAGCCCAGACCACAATGATTATCACAAAATAAGTGATACAGCCGAAAAAATAGATTATCAACGAGTAGAAAAAATTACAAAACTTATTTTTCATACCACTTGGCAGCTTGCCAATCAAGAAAAAAGCCCTAAAAAAGTAGAAAAAAATAGATTTGAAGACCAAAAATAGTTTTTCTTGTATTTTTTCTTTCTTTATATAGACAAGTCTAATATTATTCTCTAATTTTGTAAAATTATTTTTTGTAAGAAACCTCATCACAGTTGTTTTTACCTAAAGTATTTTGTGTGTTCTAAGGAACTCAACATACATGAAAATTAACTATCAAAGTTGTTTAAGAATTGGTTTTGTGCATATATTTATTGGCGTGGCTATGCTAAAACACTAATCAAAGGCTAGTTTTTTTCCTTAGAATTGGGTTTAATATTTTTCATGTCCAGTACTTTAATAAAAAATAAAGTGGTGTTGTAAAAAGTATGATAAGTTGTTTGGTTGTTGGTCTCGCTTCGCTAAAACACCAACAACGGCATTGAAGGCTAGTTTTTAGTTGTATAATTTTGCTATTCTAAAATGCTTTAAAAAAATCATACTTTGTGTAACACCATCAAAAATAAAACACTAATTTTTGAATTTTATATTATTGTAAATAATATAAATAAAAGAATAAATAAAAGTATGAAAAAAGTATATAAAAGTAGTCTTGTTTTTTTGTTTTTTGCTGTTATTTTTTCTTCTTGTAGAGAAGGAATTGTAGAGCCTGTTCGTTTGTTGCAATTATATGTTGTCGATACATTGGGAGTTCCTATTTCGAATGCAAAAGTTGATTTTTATTTTTCAGAAACAGCTTTGAATAATAATGGAGCGCAAATTTTGGAGTCATTTTATACAAATGAGGAGGGGTTTATTGAGCTTGCTCTTGATATAGATATTTTTGATTATTATGTAAATATAGAAAAAGGTCAGCTCAATAATTGGTACACCAATACATTTGTAAACCTGCCTAATTTACAGCAAAAAAATGTAATGACCATTCCGATAAAAGACAGTTTTAAGGCAAAACTAACAGGAAAATATAAAAAAAGATGGCAACAGACCGAAGATATTATTAATGGAAATCCTGCTTTTCCAAATTGTGCAAACCAACTTTATCACGATTTTATTCGTCGTGTAGAAACGGTAAAAAACAACCGAGATGGAGAAGTTGCAAAATTTCAAACCAGTTTTTGTCCTTTCCCTGGAACTTCTGAAGGAATCAATCAATGGATTTATGATGAGCAAAATCATACAATTACTTTTGGAATAGGAATTTTTGCCGAAATATACAAAATAACAGAATTTACAGAAGATAAAATGACATTATTTTTTGCTACTCCTGATGGAGCTTTTGTAAAAGAAAAAAAATATAAACTTATAAATTAAACGCAAACACATTAAATTATTTTTATTTAATTATTTTTAAGAAATAAAAAAATGACAAAAGAAACAAAGATAAAAGTAAGAGGTTATCATTTAGACGGATACCAACATGTCAATAACGCTCGTTATTTAGAGTTTTTTGAGGAAGCTAGATGGGCATTTTTCGAAGAAAGTGATGCCATCAAAACGCTTCAGAAAAAAAATATTATGTTTGTTATCGTAAATGTAAATATCAATTATCGTTATCCTGCATCGGTAGGGCATACACTTCTTATCAAAAGCAAATTGAATAGTTTGGCTGAAATAGGAGGCAAAACAAGCACTTTCAAACAAACAATTTATTTAGAAAATACTGATACAATCGTTTGTGATGCCATCATTACTTTTGTATTGTTTGACGCAAAAAGTCAAAAAGCTATTGCGACGACCGAAGAAATTAGAGAAATGTTTGTAGATGAAGTAAGTAATTAATTTTACCTTTTTAGAATAGAATATAAAAATACCTTCTATATTGTTTTGGGCAATATAGAAGGTATTTTTGATTCATTAATCTCCTACTTTTATAGCCTTGACACCAAAATAAACTGCTTGTGATTTGTTTTTCCAATCTGTTGGATTAGTAGTCAAATCTAGGGCAGGTTCATAAATAATATGAGGAGGATTTTTAATAGCACTTACAATGCAAGTATTTGATTTACAGTTTTTTATGGTTTTTATTCTTTCATCTAATTGTAGCGCATAGCCATACGCTCGCCCTTTCAAAATATCGGCATAAGCTGCCCGAATAGGATTGTTTTCTTTATACAAAAATAGCAAAATTACTAAAGGAACAATTAATTTTGTGAATACAGAGGGTTTAATAAAAATATCAAATTTTTGAGTTATATTATCAGAGTAAAAAGAAACAAATACACTTACAAGATAAAACCAGCCTATCAAAAATAAAAAATAAACAATATTGTTGATACGCATCGGAAGCTCACCACCAATAGAAATATAACCAATAGAAAAACTACCAAAGACAATTCCTAACCAAATAAACAAAACCCAAAAACGATTTATTTTGAAGATAAAATTAAAGGAACTTTGAGTTACAATTTTTTGAGCAAAAGGAAGGTAAAATAAAGTAAAAATGAGAATTGGAGTTTCGAAAAACCAATAAAAAATATAATTTAATGAATTAGGAATCAGTTTGGGAAGGATAAGAAAAGGGTTAATAAGACCATTAAAATGAGTACTTCTCACTGAGTTTCCTGTTGCAAAGATAGAAATACAAAAACAGACAAAAGCAAAAATAAGTAGTAAACTATAAAAAATATCTGTTTTTTTATTTGTTATAAATTTGGTAATCCAAATTACAATTAGTAGCCCTATTACGAAAGATGAAATAAGTTCGATACTTCCACAAAGCACAAAAGTAAGAAGAATGATAAGTAGATTTTCTTTCGTGGTAGTTTTTGAGTTCTGAATTTTGTATTCTCTTTCAATCAAAAATATTACCCAAAAAAGCGCAAAACAATTTATCAAAATATACCCCAAAGCACAAATAAACCAATAAAACCCTTCTGCAAAACTCGGCATTCCGTAGATATACACAACAAAAATACTAAGAGTGAGAAGTAATTTTTCTTTTATAGAATTAGTGAAATTTAGTTTATGTACAACCCAATAATAACTAAAAAAATTAATTGCAAGTATCAAAAAAATAAAAATTGGATAGAATATTTGTTGATATGCAATAGCTTTTAAAAAAAAGTATGAAAAAAAGATGTGAAAATAACGCCCTGACCAACCCACATACATGGAGTAACCAAATTCCCAAATATTGAATTTGGAAACGGAAGTAAAAAAAACATATTCATCAGCAACTGGACGAGCAAAAAAAGCTAAAATAAAAAAAGGAAGAATACATAAAAAAAGAAAAATGATTTTTAAATTTAATATAGATATTTTTTTTAATATAATCATTTTTCTTTTATTAAATTAATTAAAAACTTGATGGTTTTTTTTATTAATGCCGTTATTGGTGTTTTAGCACCAACAACCAAAAATTTATTCTTCAATACGTTTTATTTTTGCACCTAAAGCGTTCAAACGTTTATCAATAAATTGGTATCCTCTATCTATTTGCTCTGCATTATGAATTGTACTTGTTCCTTGCGAAGAAAGTGCAGCCAAAAGAAGTGAAACTCCAGCACGAATATCAGGCGAAGTCATCGTAATTCCTCTCAAGTCTTGTTGTCTTCCTAGTCCCAAAACAGTAGCACGATGAGGGTCGCAAAGAATAATTTTTGCTCCCATATCAATCAATTTATCTACAAAAAACAAACGACTTTCAAACATTTTTTGATGAATCATGAGTGTTCCATGTGCTTGTGTAGCAACCACCAAAACAATGGAAATCAAATCGGGCGTAAAACCAGGCCAAGGCGCATCGGCAATCGTCAAAATAGAACCATCAATGAAAGAATCTATATGATAATGTTCTTGAGCAGGAATAATTATATCATCATTTTCAAAAATTAAATGAATGCCCAGTTTTTTGAAAGTATTTGGAATACAACCTAATTTGTCTATACGAGCATTTTTGATGCGAATTTCGGAAGCTGTCATGGCAGCCAGCCCAATAAAACTCCCAATTTCTATCATATCTGGAAGCATAGTGTGTTCTGTTCCTCCTAATTTTTCGACTCCTTCAATCGTCAAAAGATTCGAACCAATTCCTTCTATTTTAGCTCCCATTCTACAAAGCATTTCACAAAGTTGCTGAATGTAAGGTTCACAAGCTGCATTATAAATTGTAGTTTTTCCTTTTGCAAGTACAGCAGCCATCAAAATATTTGCTGTTCCTGTCACAGATGCTTCTTCTAATAAAATATATTTTCCTTTCAGATTTGTTGCATCAACATTATAATATTTATTTTCAGAATCATAACTAAAACGTGCGCCAAGCTCTTCAAAACCTCTAAAATGGGTGTCTAATCTTCTTCTACCTATTTTATCTCCTCCTGGTTGTCCCAAACGACACTTTCCAAAACGAGCCAAAAGAGGCCCCATAATCATTACCGAACCACGCAAAGCACCTCCTTGTTTGATAAAATCAGGACTGTATAAGAAATCTAGATTTATATCTTTAGCTTCAAATTTGTAGGAGTGGTCGCTTATTTTCGTCGTTTTGACTCCCAAATGCCCTAATAAATCAATGAGTTTTAAAACATCACGAATAAGAGGAATATTATTAACTACAACAGGCTCGGCAGTCAATAAAACAGCACAGAGAATTTGCAAAGCCTCATTTTTTGCCCCTTGTGGTGTGATTTCTCCTTTCAATCTTGTGCCTCCTTCTACTTGGAAGGTAACAGATTCTGTCAATTTTTTCATTTTTTATGATTTTGTTTTAAACTAGCTTTATAAAGTAGCAGAAATTTAAGGGTTTTGTTTACCAATTACAAAGAGAATGGATATATTTTGCTATTATTTGGGGCAAATAATTTGATTCAAAATATAAATAATTATTTGCTTCATAAGTTAAAAAAGTGTTAATTAAGAAGCCGTAAGATACAATTAAAATAATTGATAAAAATTTTAATTGTTTTTTGATTTATAAGTACAATAAATTTTATTTGTTATTATTTATAATAAGTTATTCCCTTAATATCATTAATCCTATGCAAGAAGTCGCAACAATTAAATCTTGGGTAAATATTCACGCCAGTCCCTTTGCTTGGCAACGTATTTTATTCAAGCTTTTACCAGAATTTAAGAAAGAAGGTTTCTTTTTTCATACTATACAAGACGATAGCAAAATTTCATTCGCTTTGTTGGAAAAAATATCTGAAGCTCTTTTTGATGTTTATAAATTAGAACTATCTGAAGATTTTTTTAATAATTCTAATCAAGAAACAATAATCACTTTAGAAGAGAAAAGTGAGGAAAAAATTGATAAAAATCAGGAAACAATAATTACTTTAGAAAAGAAAAGTGAGGAAAAAATTGATGAAAATCAAGAAACAATAATTACTTTAGAAAAGAAAAGTGAGGAAAAAATTGATGAAAATCAAGAAACAATAATTACTTTAGAGAAGAAAAGTGAGGAAAATCAAGAAGTAAAAAAAGAAGAAGATGATATTTTCAAAAAAGATTTGAATGATTTAATATAAAAATATTTACCCCGTTTAATAATTAAAATTTATGCAACAGACTTCCCAACTTTTGCGAGGAAACTATTTATATAATAGAAATTCTTATATCGCTGCTGGTGAGCCAATGATTTTTCATTGTCATCATTATAATGTTTATTTACAAGCTGTAATTGAGGATACAAGTTCTTATCTTCATGTTTATCCAATGCTTTCAGATAGCTCTCAAGAAATTGTTTATACTCAATTCTCTAATTTTTTTGAAGAAAAGAATAATCAAAATTTATCAATAGAAGATAAAAAACAGGTTTGTCAAGATTATTTTCGCTTTTGTGGATTTGGAATAATTGATTTAACAAATCTCACAAAAGAAGGAGGGCAGGTAGTAGCTCCTTATGAGCATTATGGAATTGGTTGGAAAACAAAGTTTGGATTGCGTCAAAAAAATAAAAAAGGAGTTGCTTTTTTTGCTGCTGGTTATATTGCAGGTGCAACTGAAGCTATTTTTGGTTTGCCTTTAGGAACTCTTTTTACGGAGCAAAAAAAGTGTATTTCGAAGGGAGATACAAAGAGTGTTTTTGAAGTAAGTACTAGACAAAATAATAATATTCTTGATGAAGATGAAGAAAACGAAATAAATTTAGTTCCTTCGCCACAAGAAGGAGAATATCAAACATACAAACTCAAAAATCCTTCAAATACAACTATTGATTATCAAGCCATACGTCAGGCTCTGACCAATATGGATTTACAAGGAGATGTAAAAACAGGGTTGATTAATGCTTTTGGGGTTTTGCTTACTCGTATGTATGCCAATTATTATTGTTTGATTTCCTATAAATTATTGAGGCTTTTTGAGGGTGAAATGGGCAATGACGGCTTACCACTGGCTGCCCAACTGCTTACAGAAGCAGGGCATATTTGTGCGTACAATACTTTTGGAGGGGTCATGCAATCAACAGAATGGAATGCAATGATAAAACCAATGATTCAAGATAAGGAAGATTGGGTACACGGAATTACGGCTGTTGTCAATGCTTTTGGCTGGGGATTTTGGGAAATAGAAAAATTAGAACCAAACAAACAACTCAAAATGAAAGTGGTAAGTGGTTATGAATCAAATAATTATTTAGCTCATTTTGATACACATACCGAATTACCTATTTCTTTTTTGGCTGCTGGAGGAGTAAGTGGAATTATGAATTTGATTTATAATACATCAATAACAGAAGATTTTATGACATTAGATGAAAAGGAATATAGAAAATTAGTTCAAAACTCATCTTTTTTTACTGCTCAAAAGCAAATATGTAGAGTAAAACAACATTCCCAGTTTGATGAAATTGAAGTGACTTCTAAATAAAAATTAATGAATAATTATTTTGAGGTAAAGCAAATCAAGAATTGCCGTAAATTTATCAGAAATTGTTATACTCTTTTTAAACCTATTGATAAGAAATTATTAATTCAATTAGAAAATTATGGTCATTTAGAAATTCAAAGTTTCTCTTCTTTTTCTCCTCTGGCAAAGGATTCTTTTAAGCTCAATTTAGAAGATATTTTAGAAATTACAGGAGTGATAGAAGGAAATGAATTTTTTATTACTATTGCCAAAACAGATTTAGAATTAGTCAAAAGAATAGAAAAGGAACTCATAAACTGGGCAGAAAACTAATCCTAAATCTAAGAATTAAAAATTATTTTTTTTGATAAAATTATTTCTATGAAAACTATATTTTTTATTATACTATCTGTTCTCTTTTTTTCTTTTCAAACTGTTTCTGCACAGACTAAAAACAAACAAAACACACAAAAAAAAATAGATAGTTTAGAGCAGCTTTTACTTACCCAAACTGATACAGCAAGAGCGCACACACTGTATGATTTGGCGTATATTTATAAATACTCCGAACCTCAAAAAGCAAAAAAATATATAAAAGAAGCCATTTTGGAAGCAACACCAAAGCAATCTTATGTACTTGCACCTTCTTTGACTTTGTTGGGAATGTTTTTGAAGCATGAAGGAGAATACAAAGAGGCTTTGAGAGTTTTTTTGATGGCATTGCCTCTACAAAAAAAAACAAATAATAAAGTGGGATTGGCAAGCCTGAATAATGATATAGGGCTTTTGTATAAAAATACTGGGAATTTCGAACGTGCTTTGCCTTATTATAATGATGCTCTAAAAATTTGTGAAAATATAAAAATGCACAAAGGCTCAGGAATGATTTTGAATAATATCGGTGTAATTTATCAAGAGTTAGAAAAATATGATATAGCAAAACCCTATTATTTTCAAGCCATAGAGAAAGGCAAAATGATACAAGATTCAAGCGTTTTTGCGACTGCTTTTGGAAATTTGGGAGAATGGCATGGAATCAAAAAAAATTATGATAGCGCACTTTATTATTCCAAAATGACATTAGAAATTGATGAAAAACAGCAAAATAAAGATGGGATTTCTCAATCTAATTTGAGTTTGGGTACAATTTATACACAAAAAAAGGAATATAATAAAGCTAAATCGTATTTTGATAATGCCTTAAAAATAGCCTTCCAAATAGAAGCCAAACCACTTATTAGCAATACATATAATTCATTGGCAAAATTTTATGAAGTGCAAAATAAGTTTGAAAAAGCATATTTTTTCAAAACTAAAAGACAAAATTTACAAGACAGTATTCTCAATGAATCAAATCAAAAAGAAATTGCAAGGCTTAGAGAAAAATACGAAACAGAGAAAAAAGAACAAAAAATAATTGCTCTTAATCAAGAAAATTTAATTAAAGATTTGGAAATAATACAATCCAAAAATAGAGAAAGAATGCAAGTTGGTAGCTTTATTTTTGTATTATTTTTGGCAGGAATTATTGCTTTTTCAAACCATAAAAGAAACCAGTACAAACAGAAAATTGCTTTAGCGCAAAAAGATAATTTTTATTTTGCAGCACTTGTGGAGGCACAAGAACAGGAGCGTAAGCGTATTGCAGCCGATTTGCATGATGGTTTGGGGCAGCTTTTGGCAGTAGCTAGAATGCAAGTTTCTTCGTTAGAGCCTTTGATTGAGCTCAATACAAATCCAACAGAAAAAGAAGAAGACAAAGAAATATTTGAAAAATCAGTACAAACGCTAGATTTGGCATGTAAGGAAGTCCGAAATGTTTCTCATCAAATGATGCCTTATGCACTCATTGAGCAGGGGTTGGCTTCGGCTTTACAAGAATTGATAGAAAATATAAATGAGTTGGAAAAAAATAAAATGAAAATTGATTTTTCTACAAATTTAATTATTAATCGTTTAAATTCTTCTTTAGAGGTTGCTATTTTCAGAATTATACAAGAAGTAATTGGAAATTCTCTCAAACATGCAGAAGCAACTCACTTTGAAATTAGTTTGAAACAAAAAGAAAATAAAATTGAATTGATTTTGAAAGATAATGGAAAAGGATTTCAAGAAAATCAAATTAGAGAGAGTAAAGGATTAGGTTGGAAAAATATTTATTCAAGAGTAGCGATGGCAAAAGGAAAAATTGATGTTGTGAGTGAGAGTGGAATGAATATAAAAATAAAATTTCCATTAGAGTAAAAAAAACAAAAAAAAACCATTCTTCAAAAGATGAAAAATGGTTTTTGTATTTGTTTCTAAAATCTTACTTTATTTTATATCAAAGGCTTTATCAACAATAGCTTGTTGTGTTTTGGCATGTACTTTTGAGTAACCTGTTGCTGGAGAAGCACTCGCTTTTCTTGAAATTACATTCAAAGTAGGGCGTTTTTCTTCAACCCATTCTTTGTAGAACATACGCAACACAAACAACCAAGCACCCATATTTTCAGGCTCTTCCTGTACCCAAACAACCTCTACTTTTTTTCCATATTTATTAATTTCTTCATAAATACGTTTTTTAGGGAATGGGTGAAGCTGTTCCACTCTGATAATTGCAACATCTTTGCGCTCTTCTTTTTCTTGTTTGTCTAACAAATCATAATAAACTTTGCCCGAACAAAGAAGGACACGTTTTACTTTTTTCTTGTCGGCATAATCATCACCATATACTTCTTCAAATTTTCCATCTGTAAAATCTTCAATCGGAGAAACTACTTTTGGGTGTCTTAAAAGTGATTTTGGTGACATCAAAACACATGGCTTACGGAAATCCCAAGCCATCTGACGACGCATCAAGTGGAAAAAGTTTGCAGGTTTGGTAACATTAGCAACAATGATATTATATTCTGCCGAAAGCTGTAAAAAACGTTCGGGGCGAGCGTTTGAGTGTTCAGGACCTTGCCCTTCGTAGCCATGAGGCAAAAGCATAACCAAGCCTGTGGTTCTTTGCCACTTTGTTTCGCTACTGGTCACAAATTGGTCAATCATAATTTGCGCTCCATTTGCAAAATCTCCAAATTGAGCCTCCCAGATTGTAAGTGCATTTGGATTTGCCATGGCATAACCAAACTCAAAACCTAATACGCCATATTCTGAAAGAAGCGAGTTATAAATATCAAAAGGAGGCAAATTTTCTCCTAAATGATTTAGGTTGTTGTAAGTTTCATTTGTTTCTGCATCACTCAAAACAGCATGACGATGCGAAAATGTACCTCTACGCACATCTTGACCTGTAAAACGAACCGTATGACCATCTAAAATTACAGAGCCATACGCCAAAAGCTCGGCACTTGCCCAATCCAAAACTTTATCTTCAAAAAACATTTTTTCTCTTGTAGAGAGAAGTTTGTTGATTTGTTTTAGTGGTGTGAAACCTTCTGGAATAGTCATTAAAGCTGTTCCTACCTTGTCAATATATTCTTGTGTAATCGAAGTATTAGGAGAAGCATCAAAATCTTCTGCCTCCGAACGGCGCATATTTTTCCATACTTGTTCTAATTCTTGATATTCATAAGGCAGTGGTTTTTGACGCACATCGTCCAAACGCTCTTGTAGCATTTTCTTGAACGATTTTTCCATGTCTTTGGCAAGTTTGCTTGTAATCTCGCCTTCTTGTGTCAATTTTTCGATATATAATTTTCTAGGATTTTTGTGTTTTCCTATCAAATTATAAAGTTGAGGTTGTGTAAATTTTGGTTCGTCGGCTTCATTGTGTCCATAACGACGATAACAAACCAAATCAATATAAATATCTTTATGGAATTTCTGACGATATTCGGTAGCCAATTTTACAGCAAAAACAACAGCTTCTGGGTCGTCGCCATTAACATGAATTTCTGGAGTTTCGGTAAGCTGCGAAATATCTGTACAATAATTTGAAGAACGACCATCATAAAAATCAGTTGTAAAGCCAACTTGATTATTGATTACAAAATGAATTGTTCCACCCACTGTATAACCCTCTAATTCAGACATTTGAGCTACTTCATAGACAAGCCCTTGCCCTGCAAGAGCTGCATCGCCGTGGATAATAATTGGTAGTGCTTTCTTTTTATCTCTTCCGTGTAAAAAATCTAGTTTTGCACGAGTATAACCCTGCACAACTGGTGCAACAGCCTCTAAATGCGAAGGATTGGGAGCAAGGCGTAAATAAACTTTTTTACCTTCAGGAGTTTCTACTTGCGAAGAATAACCCATGTGGTATTTTACATCACCATCACCCAAACCTAAAAGCTCATCAGAAACATTTCCCTCAAATTCATTAAATACTTGAGCATAAGTTTTGCCCATAATATTTACAAGTACATTCAGACGACCACGGTGAGCCATTCCAATTACTACTTCTTCTACGCCTAATTTTGCGCCTTCACTGATGATAGCATCAAGAGCTGGAATGGTAGATTCGCCACCTTCCAAAGAAAAGCGTTTCTGTCCTAAATATTTGGTGTGCAGAAAGTTTTCGAAGACAGAAGCTTCATTGAGCTTTTGTAGAATGCGTTCTTTTTGTTTGTTGTCTAATTTGAATTTTGGGTAATCTACTTCTACCTTTTTTCTAAACCAATATTTTACATCTGGTTCACGAATAGACATAAACTCAAAACCGATTCCACTTTCATAAATCATTTTTAATCTATCAATGATTTCTTGAAGTGTTGCTTCTCCAATTCCAATTTCGTTTCCTGCTCTAAATTTTTTGTTTAAATCAGCTTCTGAAAAGCCAAAGTCTTCTAATTTTAGGCGTGCGTGTCTGTCTTTACGAGGACGAACAGGGTTTGTCTTGGCTTGCAAGTGTCCACGCAAACGATAGCCATCAATTAATTTTTTGACAGAAATTTCTTGTTTTAGTTTGTCTTCATCAATTCCAGCAGGTAAAGAGTTTTCAAAATTACTATCGATGGCAGCACCATTTGCTTTGCTTGGGCTTCCATTCTTTTTGGTTACTTCTCCTGTTTCTGTATCATAATCTGACATTGAAAATTCAAAGCCTTCAAAAAATCGTTGCCAACTTGCATCTACTAAATTTACGTCTTTTTGATAATCTTGATACAAGCTATCTATATATGAGTTTTCGGCGTTGGAAAGATATGAGAGTTTGTCCATTTTGTTGGGTTATTTTTCAAAAACACCTAATATTGCTTTTTTAGAAATTAAAAATGAGATGTTTCTTGTAATTTTTTTATTCTTGAACTATCTTAAAATAAGAAGTTATGAATTTTAGAACGAAATTACAATAAAGTGTTCTATTTTACAAAAAAATGAAAATTCAAAATCATAAAACAATGAAAAATCTGTAATTTTTTAGGATTACAGGTTTTTTGAAAAATCAAAAGGGAAGTCATTTACTTTTTTAAGCATAAACAACTTTCATAAAAGATTCATTAAACAGATTTTCAGAAGTAATTTAATCTCTATTCAAATCTATTAAAGGAATAGTTTGCATGTAGTTTGAAGAATATTTTTCTAACAAGCTAGTATCGATTATTTCTGTATCATTTTCTTTACACGAAAATAGGAACATTATGATACATATATAAATTTAGAGTACTGGATACTAGATGTATTTGCTGTTCTGTGAGTCACAGAACAGGGAAAAATTTTTCTAACAAGCTAGTATCGATTATTTCTGTATCATTTTCTTTACACGAAAATAGGAACATTACGATACATATATAAATTTAGAGTACTGGACACTAGATGTATTTGCTGTTCTGTGAGTCACAGAACAGGGAAAAACACCGTTCGCTGGTGTTTTAGCGTAGCGACACCAACAACTTTTTAACTCAT
>CAKZOK010000051.1 GCA_937136415.1 uncultured Cytophagales bacterium
CGGTGCATTGTGCCGCCGGGTTGCAGAAACCTGTTAGAGATATTGCCAAGCAATACGAAGAGGAGTTTGGCACTCGTATCAAATTGAATTTCGCTGGCTCAGGGGTGCTGGAATCACAGCTCAAAGTCGCGGGTGGTGATCTTTTCATCCCAGCTGATGTTTCATACATTGAGCGCACACGAACCGATGGTCTGGTGAAGGAATCCATCGCTCTGGCGGAGCTTCGTGCGGTCATCGTGGTGGCAAAAGGAAACCCAAAAGAATTTGTCAAAAAATTAGTTTCTGCTTGGCGAAATTGAATATTTTTTTCTTTGTCAAAAAACAAAACTCCTACCCTTTCCAGCTCAACTCTACCCGATTCGTTCAACCTCAAAAAGCAATCGTCTTTGAAAGTCATTAACAATTCATTGGCTTTTTCAATCGAAATGGTATTTTTCTCAGCAACTTTACTTGCTAATAATCCATCGTTGAATCTCAGATTTTTGTTAAATAGTATTTTCTTGGAAGGAGGAAAAAACTGAGCCGTTTCTTTTTGGTAATAACCCTCTCTTTTACTGGTAATAAAACCACCAAAATTGGGGATTATCACACAATCATGTGCTTGTAAAAGCGATTCGATATGTTGGTCTATTTTTTCCACTAATTCAGTTCTGTAAGTACAAATTTAATCAATCTTACTTTATTTCAAATACTATTTAAGAATTAATTATTTTTTCTAAATGATTTTTTCCATTTGCCAAAAATATTTCATACATTTAAGATATGAAAATCAAAAATTTTACATATCTTTTTTTGTTTTTATTTCTTGTTATAATTTCCTCTTGTTCAACACAGTCAGAATATTGCAATGAGCGTTTTGAATATTGTTTGAATTATCCTGCTGCCTTTGAGCCTTTTGGAAGTTCGAAGAGTGGTGATGGACAGATTTTTTATATTGATGGTGGAAAAATAGAGCTTCTTGTCTGGGGTAGCGTAAACGGGCAAAATAGAAGCTTAGAACAAGAAAAAGCATATATATCTCAAAATAGAAACGTAGTGTATCAGACTCTTAATGATAAAATTAAACCTAATTTCTTTGTGGTTACTGGTTTTGAGAATGGAAAAATTTATTATCTACGCACCGAAAAAACACAAACTGGTTTTCGTTCTTTCGAAATTCGCTATCCAAAAGAAGAAAAGGAAAAATATGACAAATTTGTAGAAAAAATAAGTTTTCAAAATAAAGAATAAAGATTACTACAGTTAATTTTTTATGTGAAAATAACCGTCATGACGTTTAATAAATATTGAACAAAGCTTCAAAAATAGTTATCATATTAAAATAAATTCCTAAACTTTACCAAAAAAACTATGAATCCACGAGATAAATCTCTTTTTCGCTGGAACTCATACCCACTTGTTCGTCCTGTTTTGGCGTTGATTATTGGTATTTTGATAGGAGAATATTCTCAAGTTGGTCTTGTATTTTCTTTAGGAGTTTTTTTTGTTTTTTTTCTAATTTATTTAGGACTTCATTTTTTTCTCAAAAAAAGCATAAAAACTCGCTTTTCTACACTTCATCTATTAACTTTAATTGGGCTTTTTATAGGAATTGGAATGTCTTTGGTTTCGAATGAAGACCCAAAAGAGCAGCCTTTGCATCTGAAAAATATTTCATTAGATGATTCAAAAACAGTTGTAGCCTATCAAGGAAAGATTATTTCAGAAATTCAAGAGCGAAATAAATCATACAAATTTGAATTTGAAATAAAAAAAATTCGGACTGAAAATAAATGGCAATCAGCAAAAGGAAAAGTACTTGTTTATTTAAAAAAGAATGAATTTTTAAGTGATACAAGTTTTATTAACCTACATCAAGAAATGTATAACTTTGGAGATGATTTGTTGATAAAAGGCTCACCCATTCTGACCAACCCACCAGAAAATCCTTCTTCATTTGACTATCAAAAGTACTTAAAATATCATTATATTTGGCATCAAGATTTTATTAATTCGTATGACATTGTTTTGATAAATAATCAAACTGGAAATGAACTAGAAAGCAACTTATCACCCCTGCAACATTTTCGTAAAAAAGCGATTCAGTTTCGTATGTATTCGGATAGTGTTTTGAGAGAAAAAATGCCTTCAAAACAAAGTTATGGTGTAGCCAGTGCGCTTTTTTTGGGTATTAGAGATGGAATTGATAATGAACTCAAAAATGCTTATCGTTCTGCTGGAGCAACTCATGTGTTAGCTGTTTCTGGTTTGCATGTAGGGATTTTGAGTACAATAGTTGCATTTTTATTAGGGTTTTTGAAGAAACATAAAAAGTCAAAGTATTTGTATTTATGTTTTATCTTGAGCGTTTTGTTTGGTTATGCGTTTCTTACAGGGCTTTCGCCTTCTGTATTGCGTGCCTCGGTTATGTTTGCTATTATTCAGATTGGACAAACTTTTAGTAGGCGTGCAAATATTTATAATAACTTAGCCTTTTCAGCACTTTTTTTACTTGTTTTTAGTCCATATATGATTTTTGAAGTTGGCTTTCAGCTTTCTTATTTGGCTGTTTTAGGAATTGTACTTATCCAACCTAAAATGGCGACTATTTGGAAGCCATCTACTTGGATTATCAAAAAAGGGTGGGAGCTTCTGACAGTTTCTATAGCTGCTCAATTAGCCACTGTTCCTATTTGTTTGTATTATTTTCATCAGTTTCCTACCTACTTTTGGCTTTCTGGTTTTGTAGTAATTCCTGCTGCTATGCTGATTTTGGGCTTGGCAATAGGTATCGTTTTTTCTAGTTTTTTGAGTGCAGCATTAAGTAGTATATTAGGCGTTATTTTATCTTGGGTCATAGAAATTACAAACCAAACTATTTTTTGGATAGAAAAATTACCTTTATCTGTATTGGAAAATATTAGAATTAGTTTTTTGGAAAGTATGCTCTTGTACGCACTGATGATAACATTATTTTGGTTTTTTATTTTACCAAAACGAATATTCTTTTATATTTCTCTGCTTTGTATGTTGCTTTTTGGAGGAGTAAATGTATATAAGAATATAGAAGCTAAAAATCAGAAACGATTAGTTTTTTATCAAATTAGAAAGGGTTTTGCCTTATCCTTACAAGAAGGAAGGCGCAGTGTAACGTTATTAGATTCGACAAATTTTTATAACAAAAAAGCGCAAAACTATTGGCTTACAGGAGATTTACTTTCTAACGGAAAAACTGAAAATAATCTTATTAATTTGGATTCGATATATGAAAAAAAGCAAAAAAATAAAATTGTACAAATCCGTGATTGGCAAGGAGGTAAAATAATATTATGGAATAATAAGACAATCTTATTATGGAATAAAAAACTACAAAAGGAAACTAAGTTTTTTCCCAAATTACAGAATATAGAAATTGTTTGGATAGGTAATAATTCAATTTATAGATTAGAAGAACTCAAAGAAATCAAAATGAAATATCTTATTTTTGATGATACAAACTATAGTTCAAGAATAAAATCATTATCCAATGAGGCAAAAAGTAAGAATATTTCGACTGTTATTTTAAAAAATGGAGCTTTTCAAAAAGAATATAAGTAATCAATAGTTACTCCTTTTTTTGACGTAATTCCTCAATTTTTTCTATAGATAAATCTGTTAAATCAGCAATAGTTTGGCTATCATAATTCTTTTTTATTAAGTTTTTTACAATAGTTAAAAGTTGCTTTTCAACTTCTACTTTTTGCTTTTCAACTTCTACTTTTTGCTTTTCAGCTTCTACTTTTTGTTTTTCAGCTTCTACTTTTTGTTTTTCAGCTTCTACTTTTTGTTTTTCAGCTTCTACTTTTTGTTTTTCGGCTTCTGCTAATTTTTCTTTTAAAGCATCAGCTTCAATTTTTTTTGTAAGTTCCACACTTTTCTGTATTCTTATTTCTTTATCATAATATTTATAGGTTTGTTTTTCTTCTTCTGAAAGATTTTCATAACGCATTTTTTCTTTTGCCTGTTCGAGTCCTTTTGCACTAAAATCATCTTTTACTTCACTATTTTTTAGAAAATAAATCCACTCGTCAAGTGTATTTTTAGCTACTTCATCAAAATTATTTACTTTCAAAATATAATATTTAGGAAAAATATCAGAAATTTTATCAGCCGTGTAGCGTTCTTGTTGAAATTTAGAAGGAATCAAAATATCTCTATTATGAACACCCACAAATTCTCCTTCATATTTATAGATATAATCTTTGCCTTGTCCTAAACCAAAATAAACAATATTAATAGAAAATATTTTACGAATTGTTCCATATTCTTCGCCCTGTTTTATGTATTCAGTTACTAAAGTCGAAACACCATATAACATTCTTTGAAAATAATCTATTTCCGAATCATTCTGAACTTCTACCAACATAAGTTCACCACTTTCAGATTTTACCAAAATATCAACTCTATTGGATTTGTCATAAATATCATCTTTATTTCCTTCGCTTTCCAAAATACTATCAATAGTTACATCAAAATGAAGTAATTCAGATAAAAACCCCTCTAAAATATCATAATTTGCCTTATGATGTAAGAGTTTTTTCATTGCCCAATCAAAACGAATTAATTTCATAATAGTAATAACAAAGTTTTTGTAGAAAATATAGAAGTAAGTAAAGATAATAAATTTAAGACAATTTTGAAATAAAGAAAAATAAGAAGGAATCTTAATTTTTATCGATTGTACTTCTTAAAAAAACTATTAATCTTCATTTGAAGAACACCAAAAAATGCTTCTTTAAATATCCCAGATGACATTTTTGAAGTGCCTTTGGTTCGGTCTGTAAAAATAATAGGAACTTCTCCCACTACAAAACCATACTTCCAAGCCGTAAATTTCATTTCAATCTGAAAGGCATAACCTACAAACTTAATAGTATCCAAATCAATAGTTTCCAAAACTTCTCTACGATAACATTTGAAACCTGCCGTAGCATCATGGATAGGCATTCCTGTAACTATTTTGACATAAATACTGGCAAAATAAGACATCAAAACACGACTCATGGGCCAATTTACAACATTTACGCCCTTTACATAACGAGAGCCAATGGCTACATCATTTCTAATTCCTTCTTCATTTTTTGCCTTACAAGAATTATAAAGACGAATCAAGTCTTTTGGATTATGAGAAAAATCAGCGTCCATTTCAAAAATAAATTGATATTCGTTTTTCAAAGCCCATTTAAAGCCATGAATATAAGCTGTTCCTAAGCCCAGTTTGCCTTTTCGTTCTTCAATATGAAGAGAATTAATAAATTCTTTTTGAAGTTCTTTAACTTTCAAAGCTGTTCCGTCTGGCGAGCCGTCATCAATAATGAGGACATGAAACGGAAGTTCCAACGAAAATACGGTACGAATGATAGCTTCGATATTTTCGATTTCGTTGTAGGTCGGTATGATTACAATGCGTTCTTTCACACACCAAAAATACGCACAATTATTTTACTCACAATAGAGAAAAACAAATTTTGAGAAGATTTAGGAATTTGAGTTATTTTTTTTGTTAAATTTTGCTTTTTTATACCTAATTATTCCTTGTGGCAAATCATCTAATAATTTTTCGGCAGCTATTTTATCTTTTCTATATTGCTTTTTTTCTAAATATTTTTTGAAAAGCCAAAAATTACTCCAATCTTGCATCATTAAAAGCAAAATAAAAAGAGAGCTAAGTAAAGCCATTTCCCAAATAAAAACAGTGGTGTTCATTTCAAGAAAACAATGATTATGAGATTAAACAAAACTACTTTAGTTAGAAGGTTATTCTCTTCGAAATGTTCATTATTTTACAAAAAAAAATATGAATACAGATATTTGTCGTTTAGATAATCCAAATTTACCTTTTTATACTGCTTCTCAACTTGCTTTACGAAATGGGCAAGATAGACCAGAAATTTGGTGTGCGTATAAAAATTTTATTTATGATGTTTCGAGTTCGAGGCTTTGGTTAAAAGGAAAACATTATCAACATTGGGCTGGGCAAGACCTTACAAAAGAGCTTCAAAATGATGCTCCTCATAATGAAAATGTGTTTGATAAATTTGAGGTAGTTGGAATTTTGAGAGAAAAATAATAAAAAAGGGAATAATATTAAATTATCTCTCAAAATAAATAAGACAAGGAATTAAGCAAAAATTTTGGCAAAATCTTTTTCAATAATATTTAATTTTCTCAAAATGTGTATGTCATCAGGAGTGTTATTATTGTATTCTTTTGTGCGTATGCCATTCAAAAAAAGACGAGATTCAATTACTTTTCTAATTAATTCATCTTCTTGCGCATAAGTAGTAATAATTTTATCAATAAAAATACGAATATTTCCTTGATTAATATTATTAATAGGTTTTTTTTGTGTGAAATTCATGTGTAGTAGCTAATTTAAGGGGGGGGATAAATATAAAATGGAATTTAATCTATAATTATTTTCATTTTAATATGACAGTTAATTTCAATTTAATGAATTTTAATTTATTTAACAAACGAAATTTTTTTTACAAAGTTACATTTTTAATAGTAAAGCTATTATATTTTTCTTTAAAAAACGTTAATTTTTATAAGACAAACTCTGATTTTTTATGAAAAAGATGCTAAAAGTACTTATTGTTGATAAATTGCATGATTCTTTTAAATTTCACTTTTTGAATGATAAAATGGAATATACATATAGTTTTGATTGGTCTGATAGAGATATTCTAAAACAAATACAAAACTTTGATGGATTAATCCTAAGAAGTAGATTTTTTATTAATGAGCAATTCATAAACTATACCAAAAATTTACTTTTTATAGCTCGTGTAGGTTCTGGTACAGATGGAATAGATAAAATATTGTTGAAAAAAAATAAAATAGAATTATTGACAGCTCCAGAAGGAAACCGAAATGCTGTTACTGAACACACACTAGGTTTGTTTTTTTCAATATTGAATAATTTTAAGGCATCGCAAAATCAATTAACTAATTTTGAGTGGAAAAGAGAAGCTAATAGAGGTGAAGAACTAATAGGCAAAACAGTAGGAATAATAGGTTATGGAAATGTGGGTAGGCTTTTATCTCAAAAATTACATGCTTTAGGTTGTGAAGTTTTAGCATTTGACAAACGAAATAAAAAACAAGATGATTTTGCTAAATTTGTTAGCTTGGAAGAGCTGCAAGAAAAGGCACAAATTGTTTCTCTTCATATTCCTTTAGATGATGACATTGATGGAAAAAAAGGAAACTTTCATTTTGCTGATGATACTTTCTTTCAAAACTTTAAGAATCCTATTTTTTTCTTTAATACTTCAAGAGGAGGAATTGTAAATATTACGGCACTTCTAAAACACCTAAAAAATGGAAAAGTAAAAGGAGCAGGATTAGACGTTTTGGAAAATGAAAAATTAAATACATTTACCGAGTTAGAAAAACAGCAATTTGAAGAACTTATTGCTATGCAAAATGTAATTTTGACTCCTCATGTAGCTGGTTGGACAAACGAATCATACGAAAATCTCAATAAAGTATTGGGGCAAAAAATAAATCAATTTGTAGAAAATTATTTTCAAAAACTTTAAAAAAAGTAATTTTTCTTTCTCTTTCTTTAAATTACAATAATTTAATTCCGATAATAGATAGGAGTTGATAAACTTTTCCTATTTTCGTGCTTGAAAAGAAATTTCTAATATAAAAAAGTTATTCAGTCTGTTTATCAAAATGTATTTACTGATAACTGATAACTGTTCATTGGTAACTGAAAAAAAATATGGGTTTTAATCGTCTTAATACTATTGTAGGTTGGTTAATCTTTTTGATTGCTACTACTGTTTATGTCCTCACAGTCGAAAGTACGGCTAGTTTTTGGGATTGTGGAGAATTTATTGCCGTTTCGTACAAACTTATGGCTCCTCACCCTCCTGGTGCGCCTTTCTTTTTGCTTGTTGGACGTATTTTTTCCTTTTTTGCTTTGGGAGATGTCTTGGAGGTGGCATTTTGGATAAATATGCTTTCTGCGCTTTGTAGTAGTTTTTCTATTTTGTTTTTGTTTTGGACAATAACGATGTTAGCACGTCGTATTGTGCGCCCTACTTTACAGAAAGTAATGGATTCTAAATCAGAAAAAGAACTAAAACAAGGCTTAGATGCACAAGAAAATGATTATACATTGGCAGAAAAAATAATGATTTTGGGAAGTGGTACTGTTGGAGCTTTGGCTTATACTTTTTCAGATTCGTTTTGGTTTTCGGCTGCAGAAGCAGAAGTTTATGGAATGTCGTCATTTTTTACTGCGATTGTAGTTTGGGCAATTTTTAAATGGGAGCGCATCGACGACGAACGAGATTCTAACCGTTGGCTTATTTTTATTGCTTATTTGGTGGGGCTTTCTATTGGGGTTCACCTTCTCAATTTGCTTGCTCTTCCAGCTTTGGCGTATGTTTATTATTTCAAAAAATACAAAGAAGAAAGCCGTTTGGGTTGGATTCTGACATTTTTGGCAGGAACAGGAATTGTAGTTTTAGTTACCTATGGTGTAATACCGGGGCTTCCATCTATTACAGCTAAGTTTGAGATTGCTTTTGTAAATACTTTTGGCTTGCCATTTGGCTCTGGAGCTTTATTTTTTGCTGTTGCTTTTATAGCTGCTTTGGTTTGGGGAATTTTTTATTCTATCAAAAAACAAAATGTACCATTAAATACAGCCCTTCTTTCATTTGCCTTCATAATGATAGGATATTCTACATATTCTCTTATCCTGATTCGCTCAAATGCAAATCCTCCTATTGATGAGAATAATCCAGAAGATGTAATGACTTTTGTTTCGTATTTAAAAAGGGAGCAATATGGTGACCGTCCACTTTTATACGGAAGAACATTTGCATCTGAACGCACAGGGCAAGATATTGGAGCTGCTATTTATCGCAAAGGAAATAAAGAATATGAAGCCTTTGACCATAAATTTTCAGCTACCTATGACTCAAAAGGTAATATGCTTTTGCCTCGTATTTATAGCCAAAATGGCAATCACCCACAACTATATAGACAATGGTTAAAGTTGCAAGAAGGACAAAAACCAAATTTTGTAGATAATATTAGTTTTCTTTTCAGTTATCAATTTGGGCATATGTATTTCCGATACTTTATGTGGAATTTTGCAGGACGACAAAGCGATGACAAAGAGGCTGGTTGGCTTAGTCCTTTTGAGGATTTAGGAAAAGAACTACCCGTAGATTTGGCGACCAACAAAGCAAGAGATAATTTTTATATGTTGCCTCTTATTTTAGGAATCATTGGGTTTATTTTTCAAGCCACAAAAGACCAAAAAGGGTGGTGGATTAACTTCTTGATATTTTTTATTATGGGAGTTGGTCTTGTTCTTTACCTCAATTCGCCTCCTGTTGAGCCTCGTGAGCGTGATTATGTGTATGTAGGTTCGTTTTATGCTTTTGCTGTTTGGATAGGTTTGGGAATGCTCGCCATAGCCGAATTTTTGAAAAAATATATTTCTGGAATGGCTGCTTCTAGTGCTGCGTTGGCTGTCGCAATGATTATTCCTACAATTATGGGCGTAAAAGGTTGGGACAATCACAATCGTACAGGGCGTTATTTGTCAGTCGACCAAGCTAGAAATACGCTTGCTGCTTGTGAGCCAAACGCAATTTTGTTTACTGGTGGAGATAATGATACGTTCCCACTTTGGTATGTGCAAGATGTGGAAGGTTTCCGTACTGATGTCAGAGTAGCTGTTTTGAGTTACTTTTCAACAGATTGGTATGCCGACCAAATGACAAGCAAAGTAAATGACTCTGAACCAATTCCTATTTCACTAGAGCGACCTGTGCATTTTTTACAAGCTGCAACATGCCCAATTTCATGCAAAAGGACTGTAGGCAAATACAACAACATTACCAATACAATCGGAATTGTTGTTGTTCCTGTTATTGGCATTTTAAATATTGAAACTATCGCTATTATAGATAGTAAAATAAACGAAGTCCAAAATACTTTGGGTATAAATAAAAATTCGAAAAGGCCCGCTATTTTTCCCGCTTGTTTTTTTGATAAGAGTACTTTTTCGAATCGCAAAAAGCTTTCCGCCCAGTCATAGAGGAGAAATTGAAATTACTGATGTGAACAAGGTTTATTTACATAGGAACAAACTTAGTGTAAGCATATTGGATCGAGGTACTGCATGGTTAGATACAGGAACATTTCAGTCCTTGATGCAAGCGTCACAGTTTGTAGAAGTTATAGAAGAGCGACAAGGACTTAAAATTGGCGCAATAGAAGGCGCTGCGTATGAAATGGGTTATATTGACA
>CAKZOK010000052.1 GCA_937136415.1 uncultured Cytophagales bacterium
CTACAATGCCGTTGTTGGTGTTTTAGCGAAGCGACACCAACAACTAAATAACTTATCATACTTTTTACAACACCACTTATTTTTTAATAAACGAATATAACACAATTTTTATCAAACCATCAAAATAATTAGTTGGTTCAATCAATTTATAAATAAGTGTTTTGTTAAGGGAATGTAAATATAACAAACTATTCAAGGATTATTTAATGATTTTGTTTATCTTGCTTTGATTATTTTTTGGCTGCGAAGAATAACTAGAATTTGCTTTTCAATATTTTCACCCTTATTTCTTTCCTAATTTATAATTCTTCCAAAATTATTCATTATAAATTCATAAATTCGCAGTACTGAAAGTATTTTTATAAAAATACTAAAATTAATTTTTTACTCATAATAAACATATCAATTAGAATTTTATGGCAACAGAAGGAATACCAGCTAAACCAGACAAAGACGCATTAGATGGCGATTTACAAGAAATGTTTGGACACCCCAAAGGACTTTTTTATCTATTTTTTGCAGAGCTATGGGAACGTTTTAGTTTTTATGGAATGCGTGCTTTGCTTGTTCTTTATATGACAGATGTTCTTTTTAATGGACTTCCAAACGGCGAAGAATTATCATTTGTAGTCTATGCAGCTTATGGCGCTTTAGTATATGCGACTCCTTTTGTAGGTGGAATGATTGCTGACAAATTATTAGGATATCGAAAAGCAATCATATTAGGAGGAATCTTTATGGCTTTGGGGCATTTTGTTCTTGCCATCGAAAACGAATATGCCTTTTATATTGCTCTTGCTCTTATTATTGTAGGAAATGGATTTTTCAAACCAAATATTTCTTCTTTTGTAGGCTCTCTTTATCAAGAAGGCGACCCTCGTCGTGATGGTGGTTTTACTATTTTTTATATGGGTATCAATATTGGTGCTGCTGTTGCTCCTCTTCTTTGTGGGTGGTTGGCAGTAGAATTTGGTTATCATTGGGGGTTTGGAGCTGCAGGAGTAGGAATGCTTGCAGGGCTTATTTTCTTTTGGGACGGAATGCGTAAAGGTGTTTTTGGTAATGAAGGACACCCACCTGATGGAAAAGGAACAGTTTCCAAAATGATTGAATCTGTTGTATATGTTGTCGCTTTTATGTCTGTGCCTATTTTTACTTTTTTGGTTTGGGAAAACGAATATGTTTCTTGGATTTTGTATGGTGCATTGATTGTTTCGATTGCTTATGTTATTTATATTATGGTAAGTGTTTCGAAAGAAGAAGCACAACGAGTTTTTGTGGTATGTTTGCTTACCTTTTTTATCACTGTTTTTTGGTCATTCTTTGAGCAAAGTGGTAGTTCGCTTACTCTGTTTGCCAAATATAGTGTAGATTTGGTATTGATGAATGCAGCCCAAACCAATTCTATTAATGCAATTTTTATTATTGTTTTTGCAGTTCCATTTTCTATTATGTGGGTGGCTCTTTCCAAACGCAAAATGAACCCTTACACACCTATCAAATTTGCTTTAGGAATTGCTCAACTTGGCTTAGGATTTTTACTATTTGCTATTTCAATTCGTTTTGTAAATGAAAGCGCACAAGTTCCGATGATATTTTTAGTCTTAGGTTATTTACTTATGACAACAGGCGAATTATTTATCTCGCCAGTCGGTCTTTCTAAGGTAACCGAACTTACTCCAAAACAATTTGTAGGATTTATGATGGGAGTTTGGTTTTTGTCTTCTGCATTTGCGCATCATATTGCTGGAATCATCGCAACACTTACAGCAGGTGGAAAAGCTCAAGGAACACAAACAGTTGCAGAACCTACTTTTATTGATGGTTTGGTAGAAATAATTACAGGAGTTACAGCAGAAAATGCGCTTACTTTTACCGATGGAATGGAAAAGCTCTACACCTATTCTACTGTATTTTCACAGGTAGGATTGGCAGCTATTGGATTTGCTATTTTGGCTCTTCTTCTTTCTCCTCTTATGATAAAATGGTCGCACGGAATTAGATAGAAAAATTACGAATGTAAAATATTATTTTTAATAAAATTCTATTCTTAATACTTGTCCTTGTTGGTGTTCTTACCGACAACTTTCAAAAAATCCTTATTCAATCTCTATTGATAAGGATTTTTTGATTAAAATGAATTAGTGTACAATGGGCTTTTTAGTCTGTTTAATAAAAAATATTGAAACAATGGAAGATAAAACAGTAAAAATCTTAGCTCTTTTGATTATTTCATCTATATTTTTTGGAATTGTTGGAATGGCTGGTTATTTATTTTGGACAACCTACAAAAGAGAATCGACTTGCAATGAATATACAAGTGGAAATACTCAAAAAATAAAAGAAATGATTTTAGATGAATCTATTTCGGCAGACTATGGTTGTCCATTTCCTTTTTTGGCATATTCTACCAAAATTGGAGATACAGATATGGTAAAATTTCTATTAGAAAATAATGCAAAAGTAGAGAAAAAATTTACATATAAAAATCCAAAATCAACGCCTTACAAAATTACACAAACACCTCTTTTTTACGCTATTTATTCCAAATATGAACAAAAGAAAATCGATTTTCCAATGGAAATAAATAATGATTTTATCGCTTGTTTGGAACTTCTTGTGCAAAATGGTGCAAGTTTAGAAACTTCTTGTGGAAGAGAATACAGCCAAAAAGCAACAGATAGTTTGAAGACAGTTTATAGAAATCAAAGCCCTGATACGCAAACTGCTAGAGAAATTATAAAATTGATTGACAATAAATTATTAAATAGTTTTGCTACGAAACATTAATTTCAATCCTCGTTGAGGGATACATTTGAGCCTCAACAACGGCTAATAAAAAACTATGACTATTCAAAAAAAAATTCAATCTTTCTGCAAAAAAAATGATTTTGATTTAGAAAATAAATCAATTCTTATTGCTACAAGTGGTGGCGTAGATTCAATGATTTTAATAGATATTTTATCAAAAATTGATTCTATCAAAAAAATAGGAATTGCGCATTGTAATTTTTCTTTAAGAGAAAAAGAATCTAATGAAGATGAAGAATTTATAAAAAATTATGCTCAAGATAATAAACATGGAAATAATATTCCTTTTCATTCTATAAAATTTAATACAAAACAAATTGCAGAAGAAGAGCAAAAATCAATTCAACTGATAGCAAGAGAGTTACGTTATGATTTTTTCGAAAAAATTAGTCATCAAAATAATTATGATTTTGTAGCAACGGCTCATCATTTGTCCGATTCTTTAGAAACTTCAATTTATCATTTGAGCAAAGGAACAGGAATTGCAGGAATACGTGGAATTTTGCCAAAAAGAAATATTTCTACTAAAAATAATCTAGTTCAAATTGTTCGTCCTTTATTGTGCCTCACAAAAGAAGAAATAAAGAATTATGCTAATAAAAATAATCTAAAATGGCGAGAAGATGCCAGCAATCAAACTCAAAAATATCAACGGAATTTTATTAGGCATTCTATTATTCCTCTTCTTCAAAAAATAAATCCAGATACAGAAAAAACATTTTCAGATACTTCTGAAAGATTGAGAAATATGGAAAACCTACTTCAATTTCATGTAAAAGAATTTGAAAAAACAATTTTGATTAAAGAAGATAAAAGCAGCTCAATACAGGTTTCAGAAATAAATAAATTAATAGAACCTTTACTTATTATTTCCGAATTTTTAAAGAAAAAAGGCTTTTCTTACAAACAAGTCAAACAGATTTTGGAGCAACTAGAAAATAATACGCAAGAAAAAACAAAAACATTTATCTCAAAATCTCATATTCTTTATACAGAAAAAAAAGACTGGATTTTGGTTTATCAAAATAAATTAATCAATAAAAACAAAGAATTTTTGATTAATATTGATTTTAATAAAAATGAATCTTTTATTTTTCAGAATCAAGAAAATAAAATTAAATTAAATTTCAAAAAATGCAATCCAAAAGAAATAGATTTTAAAAGTGAAGCTATGTATTTGAATTTGGATAAATTAGAATTTCCTTTAAAACTAAGAAAATGGAAAAATGGTGATAAATTTATTCCTTTAGGAATGAAAAACAAAAAAAATATTGGTAATTTTCTGACTGACCTCAAAATTCCAATCTATCAAAGAAATTTTGTTTATGTTTTAGTTTCCAAAAATGAAATTATTTGGGTAGGAATTATTGAAAACAATAAAGTAACAGGATTGAGGATAAACAACAATTTTAAATTAAATAAATTTACTCAAAATGCAGTTAAGGTAGATTAAATTAGGTAATGATTTCTTTTATTCGTTTTTTTGCATTCCATTCATTAAGTAGGCGACACTTTCCAAGTGTTGTTAGTAATCAGTCTAAAATTATAACCTATGCAAACTCCAAACGACGATAACAACAAAAAAGATAACTTTAGAGAAAAAAGAGAATATAGCAGTTCAAGACACAATAGAAACCAGAGGCAAACCACTTCTAATTTTATTTTTGGTTGGCATCCTGTTTTGGAAGCCCTTCGAAGCGACAAAACTATCGATAAAGTATTGGTAGAAAAAGATTTCAAAAGTGAGGAAATGACAGAACTCATGCAGCTTGTAAAAAAGCAGAGTATTTATGTTCAGCGAGTTCCTACTGAAAAGTTAAATCGTATTACACGAAAAGCGCATCAAGGCGTAGTTGCTTTTATTTCTGAAATTGATTTTGTGCCTTTAGAAAATATTGTTGCAGGAGCGTATGAAGCTGGAAAAGACCCTTTGATTTTGATTTTGGATAGAATAACAGATGTCAGAAATTTTGGGGCGATTGTTCGTTCAGCAGAATGTACAGGAGTTGATGGAATTGTAGTTCCGACACGCCTAACAGCTCAAATGGGCGCAGATGCTGTCAAAACATCGGCAGGCGCATTGATGCACATGCCAATTTGTAGATACAGAAGTTTGGTAGGAGCTGTCAATTTCTTGAAAGAATCAGGCTTAAAAGTAGTGGCTTGTACTGAAAAAACAGAAAATCAAATCTATGATTTGGAACTCAACGGTCCTTTAGCGATTGTGATGGGTTCGGAAGAAGCAGGTATTTCTGGAGAAATTTTGGAAATCGTAGATGAAAAAATGAGCCTTCCAATGATGGGAAAAATAGGCTCGCTTAATGTTTCTGTTGCAACAGGAGTAGCTCTTTATGAAGTGATTAGACAAAGAAATTAAAACGATTACGGATTACGGATTACGGAAAATATTGAACTGAAAAATGCAAATTATTATGAAGGAAGATAATCTTATTCAGAAAAAAAGTTTTGATTTTGCAATACGAATAGTGAACGCCTACAAATTTTTAAAAGATAACCAAGAATATGTTTTATCAAAACAATTATTACGTAGTGGGACTTCAATAGGTGCAAATGTAGAGGAAGCAATAGGAGCTTATTCAAAAACTGACTTTGGTTTTAAGTTATCAATCGCTTATAAAGAAGCTAGAGAAACCCTTTATTGGATAAAACTTCTACAAGCAACAAATTATTTATCAAAAGAAATGAGTGAAAGCTTGATTAGTGATGCAGAATCAATTTGCAAAATAATAGGAAAAATACAAATCTCACTAAAGAAAAATCAATAATTTAATATTCAATTATGAATTATGAATTAAAAATTACGGATTACGGATTACGAATTACGCTCGTAATTCGTAATCTTTAATCCATAATCGAATTGAAGTTTATCGTAATTCGTAATCTTTAATCCATAATCGAATTGAAATTCATCGTAATTCGTAATCTTTAATCCGTAATCGAATTGAAATTCATCGTAATTCGTAATCTT
>CAKZOK010000053.1 GCA_937136415.1 uncultured Cytophagales bacterium
TGTAAGTGTCCTTACATCAAAAGTCTGTAAACTAGAAAGCGTTTGAGCATCTGTTATGTCTGTCAAATCGCCTTCTACAAAACCTGTAAAAGTAAGTGTTTTTGCATCTTCTGAAAGCGTCCAATTTCCTTGTTGTTGATTGTCTGCTTCTCCGACCAAAAATGTTCCATTTTCATTAAAAGTAATCGTTTGTCCTTTTATATTTTGAGTTGGGTCAAAATCATTGGTCAAGGTATCTGGCAAAGCCCCCAAAGAAGTAGAAATTTCTGTATCAGAATTTGTAATTATCCACATTTTGCCCACCAAATTTTGTTTTGGTGTTGTTTCTTCATTATCCTCTTGACAAGAAGAAAAAACAGTAAGACATAATATAATGATTAGAAATAAATTTAATTTTTCCATGATTTAATTTTGAATATTAAAAACTATTTTTTGCTCTCTGCTTGTACTCCAAACTCATAAGCAATAGCTGTTTTGTCTAATTTGATACGAACGCCTTTATCTATTTCTACGGTTACGGTTGCTTCGCTTACGTCAATTATTTTTCCGTGCAACCCACCTGTTGTTACTATTTTCATTTCTCTAGCTAAAGATTCTAAAAATGTTTTTTGTTTTTTTGACCTTTGTTGTTGTGGACGCAATAAGAAGAAATAAAAGACGGCTACCATACCGACAATCATTAAAATATTTGCAATTCCAGTTCCGTCAGTGAGTGATTGTAATAACATTGATTTATTTTTTGATTCGTAAATATTAATTAAAGGTTATCACAGTTAATTTTTCATGTGTGTTTAGTTTTTTAGAATTGAACTTGTTGCTTCCTCAAAAACATAATATACATACAACATGACACTTTTGAGAAAATCCTAAGTTTGTTTGTGAGCAAACACACAAAATGCTTCATGTAAAAATAACCATGATAATATTTATTAATTACAAAATTACTAAAAAAAATCAATCATGTGATTTTGATGCCTTTAGATAATGGTATTTTTTCATATTATTTAAAGTTTGGACTTTATGCTATTGTCGTTATTGGGTTTGATTTTTAATTTTTTGCCTACTTTTCTTCATTTTCTTGATTTTTATCATTTTTCTTCATTTTCTTTTATCCAAAAAAAACAGGGTTTTACCTTAAAGTCTATTTGTGTTTATCGAAAACGAAGGCTGTTTGGTGTTTTGGCGTAATTTCTTGCGTGGATTTTGAATAGTATCTATCAATTCTAAACAATCTTTGAAAGCAACAAAACTTTTATAAGAATAATAAGACTTAAATAAATAATTACAATTAAAAATTATGAATTAGGATATTTTAATAAAAAAGTAATTTAAGAATTTGAATATACTTTTTAAAAAAAAATCCTTTAAAAATTTTGAAATAAAATTATAAAAAACAAGACCAACTAGCTATAAATTTTAATCATTTTCAATTATGATAAACTATATATTCTACAAATCTGAAGAATTATTCTATCAGTTATTCTCCAATAATAATCGTTATCGCAAAACTGCTGAAGCTATGAATGCAAATGATTATTATGAGTTACAAGCTGTTTTAGAATCGCATTTGCGTAGAGGATATGGATATGCAGATTTTCAAAATTGGAATGATGCCATCAACGAATTTGAAAGAGTATTGGCCATTCACCCAAAACATACAGAAGCTCTTTTTGGTCTTTCAGTTTCGTTTTATAATCGTTGGTTGGAGTATGGAAAAGAAACAGACAAATACCGTGCAGCCAGTTTGGCTCGCCATTGTATAGACAACGAACCTCAACACTATAAAGCAATGCAACTTTTGAGTCAGATTTATAAAGGTGCAGCCTACGAAAAAGCAATGAAAAATCACTCTTGGCATACCAATATTATGGTAGGACTTGTCGGTATATTATTTATCTCTAGTAGTTATTTGGGATACAATTATTTAGAAAGGAATACTACACAAGTGAGCTTTGCTGACAAAGCATTGACTTTAAAGAATAATAATACGGCGAGTTTGGCTTTTGATAAACAAGATTTGCCTCTACAAGCAGAAGGCTCTCTAAAATCAATTTCGATTTTGGAAGATGAAGGGCTTCATTTGCCAGTAGAATGGGTAGCAAATCCCAAATTTGAAGGATTAAAACTAGGAATAGAACAATCCAGATTTAAAAACTTTAATGGTGCTTATTCTTACAATTTATTGGCCGATTTATATGTTTCTAGTGGCGCAATTTCTAACCTAAGGCTCAAAGTAGAACTATTAGATAAAAATGGATACCTCATTACAGAGGACATTGTACAAGCAATAGAAACCTTTGACCCAGTGGCTAGAAAAGGAGAATCTATTCCATTTCGTTATTTAGAATATAGAGAAGAATTTATAGAAGATGCAGCTTTGGTAAGAGTAAGAATAGACAAAATAGAATATCAAGAAAATATAGAAATAAATACTGTTCCTATAAATTTGGAATGGAATAATATGAATTATTTTAATCCAAATATTTTGCTTACAGAGCATATAAGCAATCTACAAGAAATAAATGAAAATGGGCAAGCAGGAGCTTTTCATCATTTTGAATGGAAAATCCAAAACGCAACACAAAAAGGAAAAATAAAACTTTTACAAGCAGAAATTAAGTGGATAGGGCATCAAGAACAGGTTTTGGATAGCAGAACAACATACCTAATAAACTCATCTGAACCAACTTTGAAACCAAACCAAATTCGTAGCATCGGAAGAGCTTACCGTTTGGAACACATCAATAAAAAAGACATTGCTCGTTATTCAATAACGATAAAAGAAATTGAAGACTAATAGTGAATGTAATTTGTGAAAACACAAATGACATTTAAGATTAAGGATAGGATAGGATTGAAAAAAGCGTGGGAATTTTTCCTACGCTTTTTTTGTGTTTATCTTTTTTGAAATAAAAAATTAAGCCATTTCTGCCTCAAAAATTTTGTATTCATAAAATTCCATAATCAAATTAGCTAATAATTTTTTACAAGCTAACTCTACTTTTTGTTCGGCCTCAGCCTTATCAGCAGCTTCTATTTCTAACTGAATATGTTTTCCAATGCGAACATCTTGAACATCTTTTACACCCAAATTATCCAAACCTAACTTTACGGCTTTTCCTTGTGGGTCTAAAATTTCTTTAAGAGGCATTATGTCAATTTCGGCTCTGAATTTCATAGTTATATGCAGTTTGGGTAAAAATTATAAAATAAAAACTCTGTAAAATAGAATAAATGTTATCACAGTTGTTTTGACCTAAAGTATTTTGTGTGTTAAAAATTAAGTGTGATAACCTTTATTTTATAAAAACAAATATACGGACTAAGTTAGTAAATTACTTTTTTACTGTACCTTACTTTTCTTTGATTTGAAATTTAAGTTGCAGCACAACAAAATATGTGTAGAAAAAACAGAAACATGAAGTTTAAAAAGTTGCAGCGCAACGTAATATTAATATTTTTTACCTAAATAATACACTTTGTATTACATTGCACTACAACTAAAAGCCACTTTAAAAAAATAGTAGGGTACAGTATTGCTTTTTAATAATGGATTAAAAATAAATCTCTTTTTATATGCAAAAATTAACATTAATTAACAATCACAAACCCTTTTTCTATTTTTTTTAAAAATATTTTCACACCCTAAAGCACTGATAATCAACAAGTTGTATCACTTAATTGTATTTTATCTAAATTATTTTTCAAATATGTTGTCATTTTTAAGCACTTTTTGGCATTAAGAAGTAACAAGGGGATAATAAGTCCTTCGTTTGAAGAAGTTTTTTATCAAAACTAAATAGCAAACAGGCAGTAGGTCAGAGAATATTTCTTTTTTTTTATTTTGAGGAAAATTTTAAGGGGACGAGTACTCAAAAACTATTTATTTAGTAACACTAAAAACGAAATATACATTTAAGATAAAGGGAATATTTTTATGTAAAACAAAATTCTCTGACCTCCTTAATTAAAAAGTCAAATATTCTATTTCTTAATTGAAATAGTAAAAAATAATAATTGCTAACAAATAGAATATTTCAATAATATTTTTAGTTGGTTTAATTTACAAAAGTTATTAAGGGCTTAATTGTGAAAATTATTATGGGTAAAATTTATTAAAAACACACTTTTTATTTGAAAAGTGTGTTTTTTTTATGCAAAAAATCATACTGCTAGACATTTTTATTTTGCAACCCTCAACGACGATTTTGCCTAGCTAGTATGGCAAAATTTAGTTTTTTATTTATCTCAAAAAAATCTTTTTTTGTTCAATAAAAATAAAGCTCCAAAAATTACTAAAAAAATCCATAAACTAGGTTCAGATGCACGCCTTGCATCTGTCAAATCTAAAAGGCGTTTTCCATTCAATACTTCTTCTTGTTTTTTCAAAAGAGCTTTTCGTTGTGCTTCTGTTTCCAAAACCATAAAAGTTGTAACAGGTGTAAGAATGCGAGCTGTAAAACTTTTCTGAACCTGTTCTAACCAACGTTTTTCTGCTTGTGTTGGATATAAAGCCATTGTTTCATTGAGGTTTTGAAGTGATAAGGCTTGAGAATATTTAGGCATTTTTTCAAAATTTTCTATATCTGCACTTGTAATCTCTTCTTTTTTCTCAAATATTTTAATTGGTAATGTAATTCCATTTTTTGTGGAAATGGGTAAAAAATAGGCTTGATTACCATTTTTAAGTTGTTTTACCTCTTTGATTGAAATTTTATCAACAGGCTCTCCTAATAATTTGAAATGCTCAAAATTTTGACGCATAATTCTATTGTTTGAAGCCAATTCATAAAACTCAAAACCTTCTGGGACATATTTTTTCCATTCGTGCAAAGAACCTGTCCAGACTCCATCTTCTAGCTCATCGCTTACCACTACAATAATTGGTTGAATTGGAATTAATCTATTATTATTGTTTCTCTCTAAAAGATAATTTTCTAGCCAAATCTTTTTTATTGCCTTTTCTAAGAAAAATCCACCTTTGTTGTTTTGCTTCAAATAATCATCTTTCCAGTTAGTTGATAATTCATTTACTTCAAAATCTACAACTGTGTATTTTGATTCTAATCCGTTTTTTAATGGATTTTGAGTCAAGAAATTTTCTATTCTTTCCATGTATTTCTGTTTTCCAATTCCTCCATATTTCGAATTATCCAAAATAAAATGATAATAAGGTTTTCTTGTAATAGTTTTAAAATTTTCTAATTGTTTAGAAGAAATATAATTTGGATTTGAAGTTTTTAGCGTTTTAATTCCTTTGATTCCACTATTTTCTTTTATATCAACACGAATAGGAGGCGCACTCATATTTGATGACATACTACCCAAATAAATATATTTTACATCATTTTCTTTTCCTAAAAAAACAGTCGTCGAATCATCAATCTGCAATTCAAAAGGTTCGGCATGCAAAATTTCAAAACCCGTTTTTCGATATTCATTTTTTGCAAATGGAAAAACACGAAAGCCTATTTTTCCTTTATCATTGTAATACAAAATACCGGGGTCTTTTCGAGTATTTACAATCTGGCGATATACCCACAAAGCCGTTTTTTTCTCTGCCAAAAGAGCTTCTACTCTTTCTTCTCCAACATACAAATAATAATTGCTGATAAAAGCACCTTCTGGCAAGTCAAAAAATGTTGCATATTCTTGTTGCCTCCATTGCTTTGGGTTTTGATTGTGCAAAACTAAATCAATTTGCGTTCTCCATGCATTTTGTTGCTCATCAAAAACGGATGTAATCATTGTGCTATCTATTTTTACAGATTCATCTCCTTTTCCTGTCTGTAAATTTCTATTTTGATTGATTCTATTTTGCCACCCATTCCATGTATTTGTTGGTTTGGGCATATCTTCTCCTACAAAGACATTATTTAAAAGATTAATTTTTGATTCAGAAAGTGTCATATTATCCAATACAAGCCATTTATAAAAAGAATCTAAAAGAGGAATCCCCGTATTTCCTCTATCAAACCAATTTCTATTTGTACGTACTTTAAAATTTTCTATATGATAAAGTGTCTTTGAAATAGAAGCAGGATTTGGGCTATTTGTATTCTCTCCATCATTATCGTAATAATCCGAACTATACAAATAATCTAAACCTTTATGTAATTGGATTTTGTCGTAATATGTATTTATCGAAACAGTCAAAGGAATAATTGAAGCAGCAATTAAAAAACCTGTAAACACCGAAACACTGGAATAATTGGTGGCTAGATAATCATAATCTTGATACAACTGTTTGGTATGAATAAGAAACAAAACCAATGGCGTAAGCATCAAAATTCCTACTCCCAAAACAACTAAAACAACCGAAAAAGGCGTAAATGGCATAAAAACAATGAAAAAATAAACTGTATAAGGAAAAACAAATGCTTTTAGAAGAAAATGAAAAAAACGAGCCTTATGATATTTGAAATTATGAGAAGGAAAAATCAAAATAATACCTGCCAAAATAGCAAGAATAAAAAACCACGCACTTTCAAAATTCCCTAATGGATTTTGTAATGAAAGGCTAAGAGAAAGTCCAATTAAAGGAAAAACAAACGTAAAAAGAAGCTCTAAAATTTTTGTCGCTTTGGGGTCTGCACTCTTTTGAAAAAACAAATAAACCATTCTGAGCAACCAAAATAGAGCTGCAATAATAATAATGGAAAGTAAAACTTGAGCTATAAAATCAGCAAATTTGTAAGAAAAAAGCCCACGTAATAAAGGGATTCCTAACACAACAATCAGATAAATACTAACAGGAATCAGCAGCATTACCCAAAAATGATATTTGGATTCTTTGCCCTCTTCTTCTTTTTCAGCAAAATGAATAACACCAACAATAATGGCATGCAACATAGCAGGAAAAACAAACATTCCCATAAAACTCTGTACATCGGTAACACTTCGAATCCAATCAGGAACAGAACGAGGAACTAAATCTTGTGCCTGCAAATAATATGAAAGCAACAAAAATAAATAAACAACCACTGTCGCCACCGACCAACTAACACTTACAGATTTCGAATGATAGGTACAATAGGCTGCATAAACTGTCTGAATAATAATAATTCCAAAAAAACTAAAACCATAAATATACCAGTTGGCAACTGTACTTTCATCTAGTTGCATTCCAAAAACTTGAAAAGCATTGTAATAAATAATAAAAAGTGTCAGTTGTGGAAGGGTAGTAGAAAAAAATACCCAACGAGGATGTAAAAATGGATTCATAATTTTTTGATATTTTGAATAAATAGAAGTGACTATTTTGCTCTCTTAAATATACTCATTTTTTGATTAAAAAAATTAGAAAAATCAAATAAATTAATCAAACAATATTCTTTCAAAATAGTAATCTAAGTATTACAAAAAACAATTTTAAATTATTTTTTAATAAAAAATAATTATTCTCAACTTATCAGTTTTATTATTATGTCAAAAGAATCATTATACAAACAAAATCAAGTCGAAATTTTTCATGATACAGATAATTCTGCCATTTATATTTATTGGAAAGGATTTGTAATGTTAGATGATTTTAAAAAAGCAATGCTAAAAGCCTTAGATTTTTATATCAAAAAAAATACACTTCATTGGATTATTGACCAAACAGAAAGGCAGGCAGTACACCCCAAAGTAAATGAATGGGTATTAGAAGAGCTTTATCCCAAAATATACGAAGCAGCCAAAAAAGATGCAAAAATGGCTGTCATTATTCCCAAAGATGTTTTTGGGCGTTTTAGTATGAACAAACAAACTGAAGGGCTTACTCAAAAATATAAAGAAATGATTCCTTATCAATACTTTGAATCCTTGAAAGAAGCAATAAAATGGTTTGGTTAGGTTTAAGAAAAATAGTTTTTCTGTTAAAAAATAAAAAAATAATTTAGAATTGAGGTTGAGTTTTTCTAAGGAAAAAAATTGTTTGCAAATTGTGTTCGAATAAAAATAAACACCTTAACCAAACAAATATGAAAAAATATTTTCTTACTTCTTTATTGTTTCTTCTAGTTTCGAATTTTGTATTTTCTCAAAATGAAAATATAAAATTTACGACAGCAAAAGACCGTATTGATTCTCAAAACAAAATTAATTCGTCGGCTTCTTGGCTCAAAAATGTTCCTATAAAATCAATAGGACCAACAGTAATGAGTGGACGAGTGGTTGATATTGCCGTAAATCCAAATAATCCAACAGAGTTTTTGGCTGCCTTTGCTTCGGGTGGATTGTGGCATACCAACACCAACGGAACTTCTTTTACACCTTTATTTCAAGACGAAAAAATAATGTCGATTGGAGATATTGCCGTAAATTGGCAAGATTCTACAATATGGATAGGAACTGGCGAAAACAATTCTTCTCGCTCCTCTTATTTTGGAGATGGAATGTATGTTTCTTACAATATGGGCAAAACGTGGGAACACAAAAGCCATATAGAATTGAATGAAACGCAGCATATTGGTAGAATAATTCTGCACCCAACAGACAAAAATACTCTTTGGGTGGCTGCTTTGGGGCATTTATATTCCAAAAATAAAGAAAGAGGAGTTTATAAAACAACCGACGGAGGCACAACTTGGAAAAAAACACTTTTTGTAGATGAAAATACAGGAGCTGTCGATTTAATCATTGACCCAATCAACCCAAATGCGCTTTATGTGGCTATGTGGCAAAGACATAGAACAGCTTGGGATTTTGAGGAATCTGGAATAGGAAGTGGCATTTATCGCTCTGAAGATGGAGGCGAAAATTGGACAAAAATCACTACAAAAGAAAGTGGTTTTCCTGTTTCGGAAGGAACTGGAAGAATTGGACTGACTATTTCGAAGGCAAACCCAAACTGGATTTATGCTTGTTTGGATAATCAAGACCGTAAAAAGAAAGAACCAAAAGACGAAACTAAACCAAAACCAACACTTACTCAAGATGCTATCTTGGCAATGAATAATGAGCAATTTTTGAAAATTTCAGATACAGAAATAACTGAATATTTGAAAGAAAATCGTTTTCCCAAAAAATACAATGCTGCCTTTATCAAAAAGCAAATAAAAGAAGGAAAATTAGAACCAAAAGCATTAGTAGATTTTTTGGGAGATGCTAATTCTCGCCTTTTTGATACGCCAGTAAAAGGATTGGAATTATATCTTTCAAAAGACAAAGGCAAAACGTGGCAAAAAACACACGAAGGAAGCATCGACGAGGTGGTTTATTCGTATGGCTATTATTTTGGACAAGTAAGAGTTTCACAAAATAATCCTCAAAAACTCTATATTGTGGGCGTTCCAATTCTTACTAGCGACGACGGTGGCAAAAATTGGAGAAGCATCAATCAGGAGAATGTACACGCAGACCATCACGCCTTATGGATTAATCCAAAACAAGAAGGACATTTGATAAATGGAAACGATGGAGGAATAAATATTTCTTACAATGATGGCAAAACGTGGTCAAAACAAAACTCAATTCCTGTCGGACAATTTTATACAGTTGCGACCGATAGAGCCAAGCCGTACAATGTCTATGGTGGCTTACAAGATAACGGCGTTTGGACGGCTTCGCACAAATACGAATACTCAAATGCGTGGCAACAAGAAGGAGCATATCCTTACAAACGACTTTTAGGAGGCGATGGAATGCAAGTTGAAATTGATTTTAGAGATAATAATACTGTTTTTACCTGTTATCAATTTGGCAACTGTTATAAGATTGACAAAAAAACGTTGGCATCTTCTTACATTACGCCTTCGCACGAACTAGGACAAAAACCGTTTCGTTTCAACTGGCAAACGCCTTTGCACCTCTCAAAACATCAGCAAAATATTTTGTATATGGGTTCGAATTACGTTCATCGTTCCTTTGACCAAGGAAAAACGTGGGAAACTATCTCAAAAGATTTGACAAGAGGAGCAAATCCAAAAAATGCCAAAACAGGCGATGTAGCTTATAATACACTTACTTCGATTGATGAATCTGCTTTGCGTTTTGGTCTTCTGTATGTTGGTTCGGACGATGGAATGGTTCATGTCAGTAAAGATGCAGGTTTTAGCTGGGAGAATATTTCACAAAATTATCTTAATAGATTTGTTCAATACAAAAACTTTTGGGTAAGTCGTGTTCAGGCATCTAAACACAAACTAGAACGAGTGTATGTTACTCTGAATGGCTATCGTTTTGATAATTTTGAATCTATTATTTTTGTTTCGAATGACTTTGGCAAAACGTGGGAAAGAATAGGCACAACTCTTCCTTTAGAATCTGTAAACGTAATTAGAGAAGATTATCAAAATGAAAACTTGCTTTTTGTAGGAACAGACCACAATTTGTATGCTTCTCTTGATGGTGGAAATAATTTTATGCCTTTGGGCAAAGACTTTCCTCGTGTAGCAGTTCATGATTTATCGGTTCAGCCTGTTGCAAATCATTTGGTGGTGGGTACGCATGGGCGTTCGCTTTTTGTGGTGGATATTGCGCCTCTGCAAGCTCTTTCTCAAAAAGAAACTAATTTGAATAAATCATTCTTTTTAGATAAAAATAAAATTACATTCAATAAAAATTGGGGCAAAACGTATTGGAGTAAATGGTTTGGAAACTTTGAACCAAATGAAAAAGACCAAAAATTTATTTTCTTTGTTCCTCAAAAATCAAATGCAGAAATTCGTATTCTAAAAAATAATATAGTTCTTCATTCTGAAAAAATAGAAGCCAACAAAGGCTTAAATTATTGGAAGTATAATTTGACGATTGATGAAAAAAAGGCTAAAAGTTTAGAAAAAGCTCTTTCTACAAAAGAAAAATCTTTTTCTATTTCAAAATCTGATAATGAAAAGTATTATTTACCAATTTCTACTTATAAAATAGTGTTGGTAGAAAATGGAAAGACAACTGAAATGCCTTTTGAGATTATAAAAAAATAAAATCCTTAATATGATTAACAACGAGGATTTTGCCTAAAAATACAGCAATTAGTGGTGTTGTAAAAAGTATGATAAGTTATTTGGTTGTTGGTGTCGCTTCGCTAAAACACCAACAACGGCATTGTA
>CAKZOK010000054.1 GCA_937136415.1 uncultured Cytophagales bacterium
CTCTACAAAAAAATAATTCTTCCTGTCAGTAAGGAAAAAAAAATAATTGTAGTAGATACAGAGTATTTGGAAACCTTATCAAAGTTTGTAGGTTATACAGGTTTTGAGGAGTTTGCAAAAAAATTTCCTGCTATTTCTTCTACGCCTTTGTTTAGTGAAGATACCTACTATACAGCCTTTACGTATGAAGAAAGCACGAGTATCCAGCGTTTTCGTTTTGCTATTATGCCTAGTATTTCGACAGACAAAAGTAGGGTGCGACTACAAAGTATAAGGCATAAATATTTTGGAGTAATGGAAGAGCGAAATAATAATTTGTTTATAGAAGTATATGATACAGAGGAAAAAAGCAATTCGAAAACGAATGTAGTTTTGTTTATTGGTTCGAATCGTCAGGTACAAGAACAGGCAGATATTTTATTAGGCGTTTATACACAAATAAGCCGAGCAGGAAAACCATTAGCAGCAAGAACTGTTTTTGTAAAAGAAAAAAATATAGAATCCTTTAGTTGTTTGCCAGAAGCTGCTGTTATTTCGGAGTTTGATGAAGATTACCTCAAAATTCCTATTGAAATTAGACGTTATTTGTTTTCAAGAAAAGAAAATATAATTCAAGCTAACGAATCACAGATTTTTAAACTAAAGGATTTGGACGAATATGGCAACAAATCAGAAGTGATTGCGCCTTATTCGGGTTATTACACCTTATATTTTAGTCATAATAAAGATTTTTTGTCTTTAAACAGAATGCAAATATTACCTACAACAGGGAGAGTATATTATAGATCAACACAACGCAAATGGGAAGGCTATGCAGAAAAAAGAAACGGGAATGTGTTTATAGAGCTTACTCCTGTTGGTGGAACAGAAAAAGCCTATTTGATAATTTTTGTAGGTTCAGAACCAACATTAGGCAGAAAAATTGTTTTTAAAGGCGTTTTTACGACCATAAACACCGTTCAAACTCCATTTGCAGGAAGAGTAGTTGCTGTTTTTACGCATAGAGAACGAATAAAACACTCTTTATTTGATGAAAAAGATTTAGAAGAATTTCCAACAAAAAGAATATCTAAAGAGGAAGTTGCAGAAAAAAAGGATATTGCCTTATGGAATTATTTACAACCTTTAGAAAAAAATGAACTTGAAATAGGCAAAGTTAGATATTTTCATTTTGAAGTTTTAAAAGAACAAAACTTTAGATTAGATTTGTATTCTAAACCCTAAGGGTCTTCAAGACCCTTAGGGTTTAGAACAAACTTCTGCCGTTGTTGGTGTCCTTACCAACAACATAAAAATTATGCAAAAACACAAACTTTTAGAAATCTATCAGCGCAGACTGACCAACCTTTCGGGAAAAAACCGTTCGCTTTGGTTGCCTAAAATCTATAAAAATTCATTTTTAGATATAAATGAATTGGATTTTCTATTGAATAAACCTGCCTTTTCGGTTGTTGAAAGTTTGATTAGTACAAAAAAAAGCATTCCAATTTGTAATATTTCAGATGCAAGAGATACCAAAACCAATCAAATAAGTAAGCAGCTTAAAGGCATTGAACGCAAGACAAATTCTATTTTTGAAGAAAGTGGTGCATTCGATTTGTATGTTGGTTTTCCGTTTGTGGAAGGAAAATTATTTGATGATACGGTGGTGCGCTGTCCACTTTTATTTTTTCCTGTAAAGCTAGAAACAAAAAATAGAAAATGGCAACTTTCGCAGCGAACCGATGCAGGAATTAGTTTTAACAAAACGCTTTTATTGGCATATTCTCATTTTAATGAAACTGAAATTTCGGAAACTGTCTTAGAAGAAAATTTTGATAATTTTCCTAAAGATAATTTAGAATTTCTGACCGAATTATACAATTATTTAGAAAAAAGTCAGTTAGAAATTAATTTTAATCAAGAAACATTTACTCAAAAATTACTGCCTTTTTTCTCCCAAACCAAGCAAGATGCTACAAATTTGTTTGAAACTGGAAAACTAAAAATTGTTTCTCAAGCCGTTTTGGGGATTTTTCCTCAAGCTGGTTCGTATCTTTATCAAGATTATGAAAAACTGATAAATAATGAACAAACACCACAATTAGAAGATTTTTTTCACGGAGATTTTAGTACTTTCAATGAAAAAAATAATGACTCTGAAAATCTTAAAAATAATCTGACAGAAAAACATATTCCAGAAGAAGAAATTTTTGCGCCTTTTGCCCTTGATGCTTCACAAGAGCAGGTTTTGAAGGCAGTCAAAAATAATAATTCCTTTGTCGTTCAGGGGCCACCAGGGACAGGAAAATCCCAACTTATCTGTAATTTGGTTAGTGATTTTGTGGCGCAGGGCAAAAAAGTTTTGGTGGTTTGTCAGAAAAGGGCAGCTTTAGATGTTGTTCAGAATCGTTTGAAAGAAATCGAAATTTCGGAATTTGTGGCACTTGTTCACGATTTTAAACAGGATAGAAAAGCCATTTACGAACAAATTTTGAATCATATTCAGAATTTAGAAGTGTACGAAAAACAAAACAAAACACTCAATGCAATTCATTTGGAGCGTAAATTTTTGAAAATAAGTAGAGAAATTGACAGCCTTACAAATGAGTTTGAAGAATACAGAACAGCTTTTTTTGATGAAAAAAATACAGGAAAATCAATCAAAGAATTGTATCTAAATGCTGATTTAAAAAAGGAAAATATAGAATTATCACAAGCGAAGTATTTTAGATTTGATGATGAATTTAAAGAAGATAGTTTAACAAATCCTGCAAATGAAAATTCTAATCAAGTTTCTATATCAAACTTCAAAAAAAATCTAAAATCATATATTCGCCTTCAAAATAATTACGATAATTCGGATTATATTTTTTCTAAAAGACAAAGTTTTGCAAATTTTGATGAAGATAATAAAAAAGAAATTTTGTCGCTTTTTACGGATATTCCAGATTTTAGAAAAGAAATTGAAACAAAATTTTCTACACTTTTAGGAAAAAATATTTCGTACAATCAAGCCAAAAAATGGGCAGAAAAAGTACCTCAATGGAAACAAGCAGTAAAAGAACTTCAAAATTCAAAGTTGTGGCAGGTTTTTAAAGAAAGTCGTTATTATGAATTCGAAAAACCCGAATGGCTCAATGAATATGTAGATATTTCTGCGACAGAAAATATTGCAGCATCGTTCGCAAATGCAGAAAAACAATGGCTTTCAGAAAAAGAAAAAGACCTTTTAGGTTATTTTCACTTTGGGGGAATGGAAAAATTTTTGGAACATAGAACCCTCAAAGAAGCTAATTTTTTATTAGAAGAATACAAAAAACAAAAGCAATCTATTTTTCTGAAAATGTGGAAACGAATAGCAGCCCCAAAAGCCGAACGATTTTCAAAGGAGTTTTTGGAAAAATATAAGCGAAAAGATACCATCAAAGACATAGATTTTGTTTTAAAAAAAATAGCAAAACGAAATAGCTATGAACTCAAAATAATTGCGATGCAGTCGGTAGAGTGGGTTTCAGAGCCTCCAAATTCGATTGGGTTGAAAAAAAAGGAACTCAAAAACTGGTTTTCTACGCATCGAAAAGCATTAGATTTGAAACTTCTTTTGATAGAATTGATAGAATATAGCCGAATTTTTTTAGATAAAAATATTACGCATCAAGATTTGAATTTGTTTGTAGAAGAGTTTGCAAATTTATTAAGTGAAGTAGAAACAGAAGAAAAAAGATGGAATAAATATCTAACTGAAAGCCAAATCAAAAAAATAGCCGATAGCCCCCAAGCTGCCAAAACAGATAAAATAAAATCTATAATTCAATTAGATTTTGAAGAATTGGTAAAACTAGATACGCTAAAAAGTAATTTTTCGAAGGCAGAATTAAAAACGATTGAAGAATTAAAAAATCATTCTACTAAAAATGAATTTGATGACTTAAATGAAATAGAAATTTTAAAACTTTTCGATAATTCTGTTCAAATTAGTTGGATAAATGAATTAGAAAAGCGTTTTGCTATTTTGAAAACGGTTGCTTCTCAAAACTGGAAAGAAAATGAAGAGCGTTTGAAAACTTTGGTAACTCAAAAGCAGCAAATTAGTGCCGATATTTTGCGCTTAAAAATAAAGGAAAGAACCTACAAAAATTTAGAATTTAATCGTTTGGGAAACCGAACAACGTACAGAGATTTAGAACACCAAGTAAAGAAAAAACGCAGTATTTGGGCATTGAGAAAACTTTTATCTAATTTTTCGGAAGATATTTTTGGGCTTTTGCCGTGTTGGTTGGCTTCTCCTGAAACGGTTTCGGCTATTTTTCCACTCGTTCAGAATTTTGATTTAGTGATTTTTGATGAGGCTTCTCAATGTTTTGCCGAAAAGGGCATTCCTGCGCTTTATCGTGGCAAACAAAGCATCATTGCTGGTGATGAAAAACAGCTTCCTCCACACGATTTGTATCAACCTCGTTGGGAAGAAGGTTTGGACAAATTAGATTTTAGTTTAGATGAAATTGACAATCAAAAGCAAGATTATGAAAGTCCTAGTTTGGCTTTAGAAGTAGATTCGCTTTTAGATTTGGGCAAAAATTATTTACCTTCTTTTTGGCTCAATGGGCATTATCGTAGCCGTTTTGCCGAGCTTATTGCCTTTTCGAATTATCATTTTTACAAAAATCGTTTGAAAGTTGTTCCTGATTTGAATATTATCGAAGAATATAAAAACTCTACGCCTTTAGAATATTTGAAAGTAGAAGGAATTTGGTATCAAAATAAAAACGAAGAAGAAGCTCAAAAAGTAGTAGAATTAGTAAAAGAATTGCTGCAAAATAAAAAAATGAGCAAAAAATCTATTGGAATAATTACATTTAATGCAAAACAACAAAATCTAATTCGTGATTTGTTGGAGGAAAATATAAAAACAATTCCAGAAGATTTGTTTATCAAAAATATAGAAAATGTACAGGGAGATGAGCGAGATTTGATTATTTTTTCTGTCGGTTATGCGCCAAATATGGCAGGAAAATTCCGTTTGAGTTTTGGTTCGTTGAGCCAAGCAGGAGGCGAAAATCGCTTGAATGTTGCGATTAGTAGAGCTAGAGAGAAGATTTTTATTGTCAGTAGTATTTTTCCAAGCCAACTTCCTGTTTTAGAAACACATAGCCAAGGCGCACAGCTTTTAAAAAAATATTTAAGTTTTGCTCATTCAGTTTCGGAAGGAAAAAGTTGGCATCAAATCAATTTTGAAAGTAGTAATGTTGTTCATGAGGCACAAGCAACAGAGAAAAGTAATAATTTACGAGAGAATAATTATTTTTTGGATTTGAAAAGTACAATTATTTCAAATAATAAAGATTCAGAAATAGAATTTTCTCAAAATACGTTTTCTGTAATGGATTTGGTTATGCTTTCTCAAAATCATGTTAGTCAAGAAAATGAAATAATGACAGCCATTTATACCGACGATGAACGTTATTTTTCTTCTTATTCTGCCAAAGAATTTCATGTTTATTTGCCGATGTTATTGGAGAAAAAAGGTTGGAAAGTGAAGTTTTTTTGGTCTAAGGATTATTTCAATAACTCAAAAACAAGTTAATCATTGAGATTACTAAGGAAAGATTATAACTTCGTCGCACTGAATGTCAATGGTTTACTCTTTTGAAAATAAGTGCTTTATTTAATTTCTATTCTTAAAATATAATTCTCAATAATATTTTTATTTTAAAAACCAATTATACTTATTACAATGCAAAACAACAAAAACCAATTTAGTATTTTATTATTCATTTTATTTTTTATTTCTACACTAAGCTATGGGCAGGAATGTAATTGTGAAGATAATTTTGAATGGACAAAGAAAACATTTGAAGAAAATGATGCTGGTTTTCAATATGCAATAGATAGAAAAGGAATTGCAGCATACAAAAGCCACAATACAATTTATTTGGAGAAAGCAAAAACGACAATAAAAAAAGTAAATTGTACTGAACTTCTTTATGAATGGATGACTTTTTTCAGAGCTGGACACATTGGAATTATACCCACAACTGAAAGTACAAGTGAAGATAGCAATATCGAAAAATGGGAAACTGTAGATATTGATTTTTCAAAATTTGAAAAGTACATTAATGAAAAAAAAGAGGCTGGTTATGAAGGGATATGGCAATTAGATTCTTATAAAATTGGTATAAAAAAAGAAGGTGAAAATTATATAGGCTTTATCATTGAAGCAGAAGCTCAAAATTGGAAGAAAGGAGAAATAAAGCTAAGAATTAACAAAGAAAATGAGGGAATAAAATCTATATTTTATTTACGAAATAAAAGCAAAAGAGAATTTGAGACAGTCAAATTATTAGGAAAAAACTATCTTAAAATGGGTGGTTTTTATTTAAAGAGACTTAATAGTAAATTCCCTATTGATGAAGCGATAGTGTCTTTTGTTAAGTATATTTCTTCTGAAAAGCCATTTGTAGAGGAGTTAAATGAAACAACTATAGTGTTAAGAGTTCCGACTTTTTCTTCTTATGCTAAAAAAGATATTGATAGTGTCATTGCTTTCTATAAAGAAAAAATATTAAAAACTGAAAATTTGATAATTGACTTGCGAAATAATGGTGGTGGTAGTGATTATAGTTATAAAGAAATCTTGCCATTTATTTATACAAATCCTATTAGAACAGTAGGTGTAGAGTTATTATCTACAAAACTGAATAATCAAAGAATGTTAGATTTTGTTAATGAACCTAAATATGGCTTTGATGAAGAACAAAAAAAATGGGCAAAAGAATCTTTTGAAAAGTTAGACAAAAATTTGAACCAATTTGTTAATCTAAATGATTCAGTAGTTTCCACAAATGTATTAGGTGTAATTCATGAAAATCCAAAAAATGTAGCCATAATTATCCATGAAAAAAACGGAAGTACTACTGAACAGTTTTTGTTGGCTGCTAAACAAAGCAAAAAAGTCAAATTATTTGGAACAACTACGTTTGGTGTTTTGGATATATCAAATATGTATTTTGTCAAATCTCCTTGCGAAGAGTTTGAGTTGGGATATAGTCTTTCAAAAAGCATGAGAATACCTGAAATGGCTATTGATAGCAAAGGAATTCAACCTGATTTTTATATAGATAAAAGTATTCCAGATTATAAATGGCTTCAGTTTGTGAATAAAATAATGAATACTAAATAATAATTGTTTTTAATTCTATCATGAACTAAAAATAGATGGAGATTGGTTAGATTAATAAATACCAATTTATCTAAAAATAATAAATAAAAACATGATGGAAACTACAACAACTAATTTTACCATTCAGAATTTAACAAACAAGCACCCTTTTCGGCAATGGCTAGAATGGCAAATTCCGAATACGCATTGGATAATAAAAGGTTATTCAAGGAGTGGCGACAAAACTTTTTTCCATATTCCTCAACTTGATATTTGCTTAGATGCAGCTTTAGCAGAAGGAAACCAAGCAAAACATGTCTTTGTTACGCATACTCATAACGACCATATTGCAGATATTGAATATTTGTCTAGCAAACAAAACGTAGAAATTTATTTACCAAAATCATCACTTTCTTATTTGGAAAAATATATTTTGACAAGGCGAGAACTGAATCATTCTGCAACTTATAATCCTAAATTGAGAGGAAATTGTAGCATCAAAGGAGTAGAAAAAAAAGATACTATTTTCTTTGGAAAACACAATAATTATAAAGTAGAAATTGCTAAGTGTTTTCACTCTATTGATTGTGTTGGTTATGCTTTTTCTGAAAAAACTCGTCGTTTGAAAGCTAAATATGAAAATCTAAAACAGGAATATTTGGCAAAAAACGAAATGAGAGAATTTGGAAAATTTTTGGCAGAAAAAAAGAAAACAGACGAAGTAGAAGAATGGATTTATGAGCCTAAATTTGCTTTTTTGGGAGATACAACTGAAAAGGTGTTTTCTCAAAATGAGTTTTTATTTGATTATCCTGTTATTTTTATAGAATGTACTTTTCTGACAGATGAGCATTTTGAGTATGCAGCAGAACGAGGACATTCGCATTGGAATAATCTAAAATCAATCATTCAAGCAAATCCGAATACTATTTTTGTCTTGATTCATTTTAGTTTACGTTATTCTGATACCGAAATCGTATCTTTTTTTGAAGAAGAATTAGAGAAAAATAATATTTTAAATGTTAAGATTTGGGCTTCAAAAAGTTCTTTGCTTCCTGCACAACATCAGAAAAGTTAGAAAGTATAAATCAACTGTAAATAAGAAAGCCTAAAATACTAGCAAGAACTAGAATTTTAGGCTTTTTCTGTCAAAAAATAATCTATTAATATCTTTTAAGTAAGGCACTAATCCCATCTAAAAGCTCCTTAATTTCTACACCTATTCCAGAAAGAACAGCAACTATATAAGTAAAAACGTCCATTACCAGTGGCATAAGTAATGATTTTTCTCTAATTTCTGTATCTGAAAAAAGTCCAATATCAATACATAATGTCATAATTAGACCAACAACAAAACAATATTTTATAAGGCTAAAAATAGAACCTAAAAACGAATCTGCCGAACCAAATAGAGTAAAGCGTAAAAATTTTCTACCCAAATTTCCCAAAAACTCCATCAGAAGAGCAAGTAAAATTGTGATAACAAGAAAGGTTAGAAAAGGGGTTGTTGTTTTAGAAAACTTTCCGACCATGTCGTTTTGGTCTAGTGTACTAAATCCTAAATATGTACCTGTCATTACCCAATAGACAATAAAAATAAGAACAAATAAAGATAATAATTCTACAATGATTCCTTTCAGATAGCCTTGATATGCACCAAAACCAAGTAGTAAAAGTAAAATTACATCTCCAATTTTGAAGGAGTAATCCCAAAATGATTTGTCTGCTGCACCGATTTCTAAGAGAAGATTTAACATAGGTAATTAATTGACTATAATGAATGCTATAATTTCTATTTTTAGGTAAAATATATGAATAGATACAAAAAATGAGCAAACTGTGTACTAATTATTTGAATATAATTTACTATTCATTTGTAAATCTATTGAAAGATAAGCAATTTTACAATAAAAATTCTATCAAATTTTGTTATTAGGGCATATTTAGAGTTACTTTTTATTTTTTCCTTTGTGTTTATTCTTATAATAATTGCTTATAAGAGCAGTTTTGAGAATAAAAAATAAATAAAACAAAACAGTTTTGAAAAAGGATTGGTGTTTTTTATAAATTCAAAATTTGTATTATCAATTTTTTTTTGTATTTTAATAATGTTGTAATTTTTTAAATATAAAATTTTTTTTAGACTAAAAATTATTTATTATTCATTTCTCTCTAAAATGAAACTATCATGGCAATAATTTTGGACAAAACAGAGCTTTTAGAAAGAATAAAGCAAGATTTGGAGCAAACTAATATTGATATTAATAATTTGAAAAATAGCATTCAAAGTGGTAATCTTAAAGACTTTGAAGAAATAATGCCTCCTACTAACGATGTAAATGTACGAGTGGCACAGATGTATCGTGTGTTGTCTTTTTATGGAAATAATGGAAACGAAACCCCCATTTGGAATGAGTTAAGAAATTGTTTTACTCCTTCTGCCATCATGACAAATAATACGGTAGGTGAGCCAGTGCGTCTGTCTGTTGATAGGTTTATTAGTTTGTTTCGTTCGCAGGTTCAGAAAAATAATTTCCCTCCTTTTTATGTGCGTGAACTCAATTATAAAATAGAACAATTTGGGAATATTGCACAACGCTTTGGAGGTTTTGAGATTTGTTATTATGATACTGCTATCGAAAATAAAAAAGGAATGGCAAGTATGGAACTTCTTTTTATTAGAGGAGATTGGAAAATAAACTCTATGATTTGGCAGGAAGAAACCAAAA
>CAKZOK010000055.1 GCA_937136415.1 uncultured Cytophagales bacterium
ATGGAGATAAATTAGACCCTGGAGCGTCTTTTGATGAATTTAGTAAGATTTTATGCTTAAAATTTTATCAAGAAGAATATATAATAACTAATGGAATAAATCCATTAACTTTAGATAAATTAAACGAAAATGATTTATTAGGAGAAGGAGTTGATTATGTAAATCGTTGGTTTAATAAATCTATTGAAGAAAATTATCACGAAATTTTTGAAAAAGAAACAAAGATTAATTTGTCTTTTGATACTTTATACTCTGTTTGGGATAAATTAGAAAATTTCAAATTAAAAGGAGATATTGATATAAAAGGACGTGCTTTTGAGGAATTTCTCCCAACACAATTAAGAGGGAAAGGGCTTGGTCAATTCTTTACTCCAAGACCAATAGTTAATTTTATGGCTGATCTTGCTGAAATTTCTATTTATGATATAATAGGAGATTTCGCTTGTGGTAGTGGTGGATTTTTGATAAAAGCATTTGAAAAAATGATGTTTTTAACCGACCAAATGCCAAGTGGAATGTGGTCTAAAATTGGAGCAGATAAAGAAGAATTTGTAATGAATTATTTAAATAATGAATATTCTAGTAAAGACGAACATAGATTTGAAAGATGTGTTAATACAAGTAAAAACTTCGATAAATATGAAGAAAAATTAGATGTTCAATATAGAATCGCCTTAGCACACTCTTATAAATGTAAGTATGAAAAGGAAAACTGTATAAAAGCTGATTCTTTAGTTAATCGACTTTACAACTTCTATCCAAACAATATTCAGATTAAAGAACTCCAAACAAATGTATCTGATGTTTTAGAGGGTTTGAACGCAAAAATGGAAGCCGAAAAACAGTATTTAGAAACATTTTGTGAGAAAAATGGAAGCGAAAAATCTGTTTTTGATAGCTTAGGAGAGTTTGGTTATCGTAAAAGTCCTTTGTCTCTTGGATTCAAAAAAGGATTTAAAGATGACGATGTTATTGAGCTTTTCGTAACAAATTTGGAAAACAAATATGCTGACAAAGCTATCAAAACCACTCAAAAGGTAGATAAGAATCAACTCAAAAAGCTACTTGATTTGGAGGTTATCAGTATTGATACGCTTGATAAGTGTGGTATGGTTGTCAAGAACGATGAATACAAGTTTTTTGTAAAGCCTTACGATGTACAGTCGTAATTAGCTACGCTGATTGCTTCGCAATTCAATCTCTATTTAAACACCTTAAAAAAGCCTATTAAAATGATTTTAGTAGGCTTTTTTTTAATCTGATTTTATGAAATATTCAATCACAAGCACAGGTAAAATATCATTTGAGTTTACCAAAAAGCAAATTGAACTTTTGAGTGATGATTGTGAGGAGGTTTTAGAAATGGATTTGAGTATGAATAGTATTAAGAATTTTCAATTACTGATTATCAAAGATTTGTTTATTAGTAAGCTCTACAAAATACGATTTATGCAAAAACCAAAATTCCGACTTACTTTATCAGCAGCAGAAACGGCTGCTCTTGCTTTTGCATTACCAATTAATGCAGACTCTGGAACTGGTTTTATGACTACTCCAATGTTGGCAGCTCTAAAAGATTTACGGTTGCTGTGCTACAAATAATCGCTTATGGGATATTACAAAGAACAGTATGTATCACCTAAGAACTTCAAAAAGCAAATACAACCTATTGCAACAGCAATAATTCCATTACAACAAAAGTACAAAGCTATGGAGGAACAATTAAAAACACCAAAGGTTTTTACTCACAATCCAAATGCAAAACCTGTTTATAGGCACGAAAAACTAAACTCATTATTGAAACCTGAAAACTATGATATTTATGTACAAGGCAACTCGTATGTAATACGTCCAAAGGATTCAAACGAGAATAGTTTAGAACTGGCTTATGCAGTTTATAGAAATTTCCTAATGAGTGATTTTGTAAAAGCTATGAAAGATGTATTCGAAGCGCAAAGAGAATACTATGATTTTAAAGCTGATAAATCACATCCAAAAAAGGCAGAATTATTATCTATTTCATTAGCTGCTGAAAAGAAAGCAAAGGATATGATAAAAAATTTACAAACCTACGTACAAAAAGAACTTTTTTAATCAATTATTCAAATCAATTAAATCAAAAAATCGTCATGAACGAACCCACCAACACCCAAATTAGAATATTCAATTCTATTCTAAGTCGTAAGCATTTACGAGAACACAAGCAGGATATTATTTCTGAATATACCAACAGCAGAACAACCAAAACAAAAGAAATGACAAGTGAAGAGATACAAGCCTTCATTGACTTTCATAATCAGACTTCAAATTGGCAACAACCTTTACATATTAAAAAGAAACTTGATTTTTATGAAGATGAAGGGCAACGCCAATCAAATACGATGCGTCGAAAGATAATTGCTATTTGTAGAGAGGCTTTTGATATGAATACAGAAGCCGATAAAGCTGATATGAAGCGTATTTATGCTTGTGTTGAGAAATTAGGCTACTTAAAAAAAGGCTTAAATTCTTATTCTTATGAAGAACTGATTACGCTGGTTACACAATTTGAGAGAATTGGAAAGTCTGTAATTGCTGCAAACTCACGAAAAAGATGCAAAGACTGGAAAGTTTCGGTTTTTGATGACGATGGAAATGAAATTGAATTTGATGTAACTGAATTTATGAATAAAACTAATTAATCTATGCGTTACTACATAAAATCTAAGAAAACAGGAAGGGTTAAGACCCTTCTTTTTTTTGATATTCATTTGGATAGCTACGGAAAATATCTAACTTCAAATTTTGATACCAAAACAGAAATAGGCTTTAATCATCTTTTAACCTTACTTGAAATGGTAAATAATCACGTTTTGAATAGTGCTAATTTTGGCAAAAAACGAATTGAGATTAATGAGTTTACGTATGCTGTTTTGAAGCAAACTAATTCGCCTGAAGAAAATGAAACATTAGCTAATAATGCGAATCTTTGGCGCAAAGTGTATGAGAAAAACAGAAACTTCAAATACGCTCAATTTACTTCAAAAGAAAAACAAATTTTGAAAAAACAGAACTGGAAGCCTGACTTAGTACAAGCGTGGTTTGATTGTGATGAATGGTTTGCAAAGACTAAAACAGTCATTCAGTTTGATAAATACATTTCAGAAATTGCCGACTGGCTCAATACAAAAAAACAAGGGATAGCGATTGAAAAAAATAATTATCCTGTTTTTTATTCTGTCAAGTTCAAAAACTCGTTACCAGCGCAGGAAATACCTAAGTATTTGCAGCATTTACAAAGTCTTGGTTATAAGCCTGTTTATTCAATGAATAATAAATCTCAAATTGTAGATTGGCAAAAATAACCAGTGAGCAGTAACCAGTGAGCAGTAACCAGTTAAATACAAAATGTGTTTGAACAAAGAGAAATCTCTTTGGGTGGTTTTGCAAAGTTAGTTGAAAAATCAACGTATCACGGCTTGGCGAAAGTGGGATTCCTTAGCTCGTCAAGCCTATATACGTTCAAATATAAATTATTACTTACCAAACTGTCAATACTCGTTACGCCCACTTG
>CAKZOK010000056.1 GCA_937136415.1 uncultured Cytophagales bacterium
TATTTCTTAAATAAAAATACGTATTCAACCTTTTTTATGAAATAATTTTATGTTCGGATTTCTTCGCAATAAAGAACGCTCTACTCAAAATTTATCAGAAAGCGAACTGATAGAAGCCTGTAAAAATGGCAGCAGTAAGGCACAAAAACTACTTTATGAACAACATTCTAGCAAAATGTTTGGTGTCGCTTTACGCTATGTAGGCAATCATCACGAAGCTGAAGATGTATTGGTTTCTGCTTTTATGAAAGTTTTCGAACACTTAGATTCTTTCAAAAGTGAAGGGAGTTTTGAAGGTTGGATTCGTAGAATTGTTAGCAATGAAGCCTTAGGTCTTATCAGAAAACGCAAAAAAGTGTTTATGGAAGAAATAGAAAATGCAGATTATAAAGGAAAAAATAATCCTGCTTCTACAGCTTTAGAAACTAATGATTTGCTAACGTTAGTCAAACAATTACCAGACGGCTATCGCACCGTTTTTAATATGTATGCCATTGAAGGATTTTCGCATAAAGAAATTGCAAGTCAATTAGGAATTTCTGAAAATACATCAAAATCTCAACTTAGCAGAGCTAGAGCATTGCTCAAAAAATGGCTAGAAAAAATAGATAACAACTTAGACAACACAACACAAAATAGCCAAGTAAATAGTTTTGTGTTATAAAAAATACAACAATAAAAATTTTGCCTTTTACATAAAGATTTCAAAAATCTTTTTAATTATATAAGTCATAATGGACAATCAAAAAAATAATTTTTCTGGAAATGATTCTGATTTGGACTTGCTTTTCAAAACAGCCTTACAAAACCATGCCGTGCCTACTGAAGACCACGTTTGGAGAAGAATTCAGCACGGATTGGCAGACAAAAGCACAGTAATTCCGATTGCCAAACGCTCTTATTTGCCAATTTGGTCAGCTCTAAGTGGCGTTGCTGCATCACTTTTGATTTGGGCTATTTTTTTTACGTCTTCTTCTCAAGAACACACAAATACAAATACGATTGCAAAATCTGATAAAATAGAAACTAAAACCCCATTAGATTTTAATTTCAAAAAGAATCAAAAAAATAAAAATATAGAAGCAACCTCCTCAAATATAATTGCATCTAAAAAGCAACAAATACCCCCAACAATTACTATAAAAAATATTGCTCACAAAAATCAAAATGTAAAAAGTATAAATACTCAAAAACAAATTGAAAGAGCAGTAGCCAGCCTTGAAAAAGACCAAACCAAAATCAAAAATCAAAAGTCTGAGGATAAAATAAATGAAAAAACATTTACCAATCCAAGTACACATATTGCTCAAAACGTATGGGCAAGTGATTTTGTGGTTCAAAATTCAAATACTTCTACTTCTCTGAAAAAAGAAGCAACCAACACAGATACACATCAATTAAATATTGATAATCAAACAGTTGCTATTACTATCAAAGTAGGAAAAAATGATAACTCAAGCAATAATGCAAGTCAGGCAACAGGTTTTGATACAAATCCTTCACAACTTGATAAAGCAAAAAGTGTCTTGAAAGAAGTTTGGAATCTGAAAACTGGCAAAAAAGTTAATTTACAAAAAATACTTCCGAATAATGAAAATGAAAAAGCAACTCAAAAAACAACTACTAACCAATCCAATCAAGACAATGAAATTCAAGCAGACTAATCCAAAATATTTCATAATTTTGATTTTGATGATGGGAAGTTTCATGTCTATTATATCAAACACTTCTGCACAATCACAAGCAGATACTGTACTTATTGATTTTGGTGACAGCAGCAAAGTAACTGTCTATATTCAAAACCAAAAAGATGCAAAAGCAATCCGTAACCTTGATTGGAATCTAATTATGGAGCGCACAGCTAATTACCTTGAGGAAGCACATCAAAATAATGATGAAAATCAAGAAAACGAAATCATAATCAATACCGAAGAAAATACTCAAGAAGAAGATTCTTTCGAAATAGAAGGAAATACCAAAAAACGCAGTATTATTATTGGTACAAATGGAATCCGTATCAAACGAAGAGATAATGATGACAACAACGATAAATATACTTTTCGTAAAAGAACTCGTCATCAAATTCCGATTGATTTTGGCTTGAATAATTATTTTCAAGATGGAAATTTTGGAGAAACACCAACAGGAACGCCGCATGAATTGCGCTCTTGGGGTTCTCGTTACTTTGCTTTTGGTTCGATGTTCAAAACTCAAATTGGTGGCAAAAAAAGCCCTCTTTTGATACAATATGGATTAGAAGTATCGTGGAATAATTTTATGTTTTCTGGAGATAATTATGCTTTAGAAACATCAAATGGAGTTAGTTTTCCAGAGTATGAAAATAATTTGGACAAATCAAAACTGACAGCAGCTTATATCAATTTGCCTCTTATGGTTCATTTAGATTTTGCAGAAAATAACAAAAGAAGTCTAAAATTAGCCTTTGGAGGGTATGCAGGGTATAGAGTGGGCAGTTATACCAAAATTGTCTATCAAGAAAACGGCGACCGTCAGAAAGATAAAGAACACTCTAATTTTCGTCTAAATGATTGGAGATATGGTGTGAGAGCAGAGATAGGAGTTGGAGAAGATAAATTTGATAGTGGATTGCGCCTTTTCTTCAATTACGACCTAAATACTCTTTTTACAGATAGTTCTAATTTGCCAAAACTAAATGCTTTTAGTTTTGGAGTTAGATTATAAAATAAAGTATGAGTTTCTAATTAAATGCGAGATTTTACTTCTTACTTTTATAAAAAAAAACCAGCTATAAAAAAACAACCGAACAAATAACCCTTCCAATTAATTAAAAATAAGCAATTACATTTATTTGTAATTGTTTATTTTTTTGTCCTAATTTTAATACTAAATTATTTCTCAACAATGACTTGAAAACGAAATGCCCATTGCCATTTTATTCTATATTTTTTTATTCCTGATTTGTCCAAAATTTTGATTAAATCTTGTTTCCTAAAACCACGCAAAACAGAAAGAGGAGCATCATTTTTGACCAAATAAGAACCATTAAATAGCCTTGTCAGAAAATAAATACTATAATAAGCCACAGGATTTCTGTGCAAATCGTTAATTATAAAACCCTTTGAAGTCAGTTTTTGGATATTTTTAAAAATCAAAACCAATTCTTCATCAGTAAAATGATGACAAAAAAGCGACATAGTAGCCCAATCGTATTTGTTTTCATTTTCTGTATCAATATCAAAAACATTGAGTTTTTTGTAGCTGATTTGGGCAAAATCCTTTGACTTTTTTTTGGCATAATTTATCATAAAATCATTGGCATCTATTCCTGTAAGTTGTGTTGTAATATTTTTTTTCTCAAACCATTTTGCAATTTTGCGTAAAGTATCGCCACCACCACTTCCAATATCAGCAAGAGTTAGAGGCGTTTTTTTGTCAATTTTATTTTCTTTATAAAGTGTATCTAAAGCCGAAGTCAAGACTTTATATCCTCCTAAAGTTGTGTTTATAAATTCTAGTTCATCAAGATTTTTTTTGAGGTCTTCAGAAGCGAGGTTTAAATCGTCCATCAATTCCTTTTTGTAAGAACGTGTTTTAAAATTCATTTTTAATAGGGTTGAAAGTAAAGAAACTGACTTTTAGAATTTCAAAGATAATCCTATTTTTGGCAAATAGATTAAAATCCAATTTCTTACTAACTTTTTTGGCTAAAAATGATTACCTTTACACTCATAATGACCTAATTAGTTTGAAAATGATAGTTAGGCTGTTGCCAAATTATATTCTTTTTCAAATTAGCAAATTCTAAAGCTTTTCTTAATTTATCATTTGCACTAGGCAAGTTGTACTTTTGAAATAACTTACCAAATCAGGTCTTTATGACAGAAAAAAAAACAGTACGCTACGAATATATTGATGCGTTGCGTGGGTGGGCTATCTTAGGTGTTATCGCTACTCATGCAATAGCTTTAGACACAAATACTTTAAACACAAAAGTTGATTCTATTATAAGGGCTTTTATGAATAGTGGTTTGTATGGTGTACAGTTATTTTTTGTTATTAGTGCTTTTACCGTTTTTTATTCCTTTAAAAGAACTGAAAATAGTAGCTCTAAAAATACTATCAAAATATTTCTTACAAAACGTTTGTTTAGGATTATACCTGTGTATTATATTGGCATTATTGCGACTATAATAATCATAAAAACCTCTCTTTTTACACAATGGAAAAGTATCGCAGCAAACTTGTTTTTTGTGCATGATTTCCTACCTCAACATCTAAACTTAGTAGGAGGAGGTTGGTCTATTGGAGTAGAAGTAACATTTTATTTGTGCGTTCCTATAATATGGAAATATGTAAATAATTTGGATAAAGCTTTAAAACTTTTGTTTATCAGTTTATTTTTGCACTCCTTTTTTACTTATTTTGTTAGAGAATTACCAGTTGATGAAGGTTTTTTATATCGATATTTTCCAAGTCAGTTTCCAATATTTTGTATTGGTATATCATATTATTTCTTTATTAATGGCGACAGAACAGCAAAACCATTTACCCTTTTGTTGTTAGCTACTTACCTATTTATATATTTTTCTACCCAAACTTTTTTACAACTCTCTGACCATCATTTTTTTGGTATTTGCTTTTTCATCTTGTTGTATGTATTAAGTCAAAAACCTTATTTATTATTTGTTAATAAATTGACTATCTTTTTTGGTAAAATTAGTTATAGCCTTTATATGTTTCACTTTTTTGTAATTCATTTTATTACTCACTACAAATTCTATAACCTTCTCAACTCACCAAATTTTTTGTTAATTAATTGGAATAATATGCTAAATTATTGTATTATACTAAGTGCAAGTACATTGATTGCATACATATCGTATGTGTATATTGAGCAACCCACCACCAAATTAGGACATTACTTTCTTAATCGTTAGCATTAATTCTGTTTTACAAAAACAGAAAATAATTCCTTACTAACTTTTTTGGCTAAAAATGGTTATTTTTGCGAATTGCACTTTGCATAACAGACTTCCCAGTTTGTTGAATAGAATTGATAAAGTAAATATAAATCCAAATAGATAGAGATGTCTGTTTTACGTAATTTCAAAATATGCCAACCACTACCGAAAAAGCCCTTACCAAAGAAGAATTAAAAGCAAAAAAAGCAGAAGAAAAACGAGTAAAAGAGTTAGAAAATTATGATACAAAACAAAATATTGTCATAAAAGGAGCAAGAGTAAATAATCTCAAAAATATTAGTTTGGCAGTTCCTCGCAACAAACTGATTGTTATTACTGGTGTTTCGGGTTCTGGCAAATCTTCCCTTGCTTTTGATACGCTTTTTGCAGAAGGGCAGCGTATGTATGTGGAAAGTTTGAGCAGTTATGCACGTCAGTTTTTGGGTAGAATGGAAAAACCTGATGTAGATTGGATTCGTGGTGTTTCGCCTGCCATTGCCGTCGAACAGAAGGTAAATACTCGCAATCCACGCTCTACGGTGGGAACGACGACAGAAATTTATGATTATCTAAAACTTCTTTTTTCAAGAATTGGAGTTACTTATTCGCCCATTTCTGGAGAAGCTGTAAAGAAAGATAATGTTTCTGATGTGGTAGATTTTATTGAGAGTTTTGGCAATAATGAAAATGAGTCAGAAAATAGTAATGGAGCAAAATATATGATTCTTGCCCCTTTGGTTGTTCCAGAAGAACGAACCTTTGAAGACCAATTAAATATCCTTTTGCAGCAAGGTTTTACAAGAATAAAAGCAGGAGAAGAAGTTATTTTTATTGAACAGTTATTACCAAAAGAAATTGACCCAGAGTTACAAAAAGGAAAAGACCAAACCAAACAAAATTTAGAAGCATTTTTAGATGAACACAAAGGCGAAAATCAAAAGGATTATGAAGAAGAAAAGAAAAAATTAAAGAAGGAGAGTAAAACAAAAAAGACAACTAAAAAAACAGCAAAAATACTCGTTCCGACACTCACAAAAGAACAAAAAAACGAACTCAAACGCCTCAAAAAACTTCCTTTATTTATTCTGATTGACAGAGGAGTAATCAAAAAAGACGACGAGCAAAACCGTTTTCGTATTGCTGATTCTGTTCAGACTTCATTTTATGAAAGCAAAGGAGATTGTGTTGTTGAGATTCATCAAAGAGGAAAAGATATAGAAATAAAGAGTTTTTCAGACCGTTTCGAAGCCGATGGAATGTTGTTTGAAGAGCCAAATATCAACTTTTTTAGTTTTAATAGTCCGTATGGTGCGTGTCGTACTTGTGAGGGTTTCGGAACTGTTTTGGGAATTGATAATGATTTGGTTATTCCAGACAAAACAATGTCGGTTTATGAGGGAGTAATTGCGCCTTGGAGAACGCCAAAAATGAGTAAATGGCTCAATCCATTAATTCAAAAAGGGATTGATTTTGATTTTCCTATTCATCGTGCTTATCAAGATTTGACAGAAAAACAGCAACAACTTCTTTGGACAGGAAATAAATATTTTAAAGGATTAAATGAATTTTTTACCTTTTTAGAAAGCGAAAGTTATAAGATTCAATACCGAGTTTTGTTATCAAAATATAGAGGCAGAAAAATTTGTCCAGATTGCCTTACCACACGTATCAGAAAAGAAGCTAGTTATGTCAAAATAGATGGAAAATCAATTCAAGAATTGGTTTTGCTGCCATTAGATGAGCTTATAGAATTTTTCAATCAATTAGAACTTACAGAACATCAAGAAAGTGTTTCGAAACGAATTTTGATAGAAATACGAAACCGTTTGCAATATCTCAACGAAGTAGGTTTGCAATATTTGACATTAAATAGAAAAACAGCCACGCTTTCAGGTGGAGAATTTCAACGTATAAAATTGGCTACTTCTTTGGGTTCTGCTTTGGTGGGTTCGATGTATATTTTGGACGAGCCGAGTATTGGACTTCACCCAAGAGATACGCAAAATTTGATAAAGGTTTTGAAGAAATTGCGTGATTTGGGAAATACGGTTATCGTCGTCGAACACGAAGAGGAAATAATGAGAGCTGCCGACCAAATCATCGATATTGGGCCCGATGCAGGAGCGCACGGTGGAAATCTTATTTTTCAAGGAACTTTAAAAGAGTTAGAAAACGATTCGGATAGCTACACAGCAAAATATTTGCGTGATGAAATGCAAGTTATTGTTCCTCAAACGCCACGAAAATGGAATGAACATATCGAAGTGGTGGGCGCAAGAGAACACAATTTAAAAAACATTTCTGTCAAATTTCCTTTAGGGATTCTGACGACAGTTACAGGTGTTTCGGGTTCTGGAAAATCTACTTTAGTAAGAAAATTGCTTTATCCTGCGCTTTCAAAACATTTGGGAAACCACAATGACGAGAGTGGAAAAATGGATAAATTAGCTGGAAATCTCAAAAAAGTAACGAGCGTAGAAATGGTCGACCAAAATCCGATTGGCAAATCTTCTCGTTCCAATCCTGTTACGTATGTAAAGGCGTATGATTATGTACGTGCGCTTTTTGCAACCCAAACTATCTCAAATCAAAGAGGGTTTACACCTGCTTTTTTCTCATTTAATGTAGAGGGTGGACGCTGTGAAAACTGTCAAGGCGAAGGAAAAATTAAGATAGAAATGCAGTTTATGGCTGATATTTATTTGACCTGTGAAGCTTGTAAGGGAAAGCGTTTTCAGTCGGAAGTTTTGGAAGTAGAATACAATGGAAAAAACATTGCCGATGTATTGGATATGACCGTCGATGAAGCCTTGATTATTTTTAAAGATTCGAAGCCGATTATGGCACGTTTGCAGCCTTTGCAAGATGTTGGCTTGGGTTATATTCAGTTGGGGCAATCTTCCAATACGCTTTCTGGTGGCGAGGCGCAGCGTGTAAAATTAGCTGCTTTTCTTACCAAAAGTGCCAGCGATAGAGCCAATAGAGAACATATTTTATTTATTTTTGATGAGCCAACAACAGGTTTGCATTTCCATGATATTTCGAAGCTATTAAAGTCTATCAACGCACTCATCGAACACGGACATTCTGCCATCGTCATCGAACACAATGTAGAGGTTATTCGTGCAGCCGATTGGGTCATAGATTTAGGAAAAGAAGGAGGAAAAAACGGTGGACATCTTTGTTTTGAAGGAACACCGAAACAGCTTTCTGGTTTGGAAGGGAATTATACTGGGGAGTTTTTGTAAATCTTTAAACCCTAAGGGTCTTCGAAGACCCTTAGGGTTTTGATATATTTTCAAGAAGGATTTGCAAAAGGATTTTTTACAACTAAAGTTTCTTCAACTACTAATCCATTGTGCAAGTCTTCACTATACAAGATTGTACAGTTTGCTTTTTTTGCTGCACTTACAATCAAACTATCATACCAACTAAAAGCATATTTATTTTTTAGATAAAAAGCATACGCAACAGTTTCTTCTGTAAGTGGATGTATGTTAGTTATTTGACTTATTTTTTCTATGTATTTTTGTGCATCAAGAACAGAAAGATTGTATTTTTTTAATAATACATTAGCTGTTTCATTCAATACTTGAACAGAAATATGTACTTCATTATCTTCTTGTAAAAGATTTTCTAAAGTTATTTTTTTCTGTTTATCTGCTTCGTTTTGGCTTTCGGCTAACAAATATATCCATAAGTTAGTGTCCCAAAAATGATTATCTTTCATTGCGTTCTTCACGGTTAGGAATGATTAATTGAGAAACTTTTAATGGATTTTGATGTATAAAATCTAAAAAACTCTCTATTTTTTGTTTCTTTTCTTTTAGAGAATAATTCAAACGAATACCATTTTTTTGAGATAATTTTTCTAAAAATGGTTGTAGCCATTCAAAATCTTCTCTGTTATCAACTTCAATAGTTATGGTCATACTTTTATCAGTTTAAAAATTAATAAAGCACTTTATTTATCTAACGCAAAAAACCACCTTTACGGTTTCTTTCTGTTACTCATTTCCATTATTTTTTCTAAATTATTTATTTTATCTTGTAATAACTCTATTTTTTCCTTATTAAACTCTAACTCCTTTTTTAAAATTGTATTTTCTGCTAATATTTCTTTTTCATGTAATGTGTTAGAGAACTGCTGAAAATCAGGGGTACTTTCTGAAAAAAAAATAGCGCTAAAATAAAGCAAGAAAAACGAAGCTATTCCTATCGTTAAATGAAGATATGG
>CAKZOK010000057.1 GCA_937136415.1 uncultured Cytophagales bacterium
TGTTATGGTTTTCCATTGTGGTCGACCATCAACTTGAAGCATGTGGTGGTTATCCATAAACCGAAGCATGTGCTTTAAAGGGTATGATTTGACAGTTTCGAAATCACCTGACCACAAAGCACTGATCATGGGCAATATGTGGTTTTGAATAAAATATTCGCTGTACTTATTTTGTTTAAAATATTCAAATACTGAAAGTTCTATATCACTTGCTAACAAACCAGGACCTTGTTTATAGAATTTCAATATGTCTTTAATCATCCGCCAAAAGCGGGGATTAAACAGGTTTCTTCTTTGGCAAAACATGGTGTTCAAGTTGGTGGCGTTATACTCCAATCCTGTCACTCGATTAGCCACTGAAAAACTCATGTCGGTGTCTTTATAAGCCACGTCATATCGTTTCAGCATGTCGGTGAAATACGGGTAATTGGTTTCATTGAAAACGATAAACCCCGTATCAACTGCGATACTTTTACCATCAACAACAACATGCGCTGTATTGGCGTGCCCACCCAGAGTTTCTGCTTGTTCATACAAAACACAGTCAACATGGCCATTGAGTCGCTCTGCGGCCATCATGCCTGAAATGCCACCACCTATGATTGCTACTTTCATGGTTTCACCTTAATGAGTTTTTTGTCGAGTAATTGTTTTCCTGTATTGCCGCTAATATCTACCTCTTTAATCTCTGTCTTTTTTTCGTTAACGCTGATACTAGGGTACAGCTTATAAACTTTGTAGCAGATGATAAATAACAAAATGACTATTAAAACTTCAATGATTGAAATTAAAAAGGAAGGTGCTAAAACGTCTAATTTTTCAAAGTAAAGACCAATTCCGTCCATGTTTGTTACCACGAATTTGAAGAAGGGAACGCAGAGAAATCCTGCTATCATAGAAGCCATCGCACCAGCTTCGGAATAACCTTTCCAAAATAAGGATAGAATTATCACAGGACAGAAAGTAGCTGCTATGCCCGACCACCCAAAAATAGAAAACCAAAATATAATGAAATAATGACCATGCATTATTTATTATTGGCTGACAATGGTGATACAATTTCGAATACCTATAAACTCAATGAACCTATTGGTCAGCCACTCTTAATGCCTGCTTACAAAGGAGCAATAGAAGAAGGGTTCGCCCTAATGAATGTAGGGGATAGTGCTACTTTTTATGTTAATTTGGATTCTATAAAAGGAACAAAATTACCTATTGAAAATAGCACAAGAGACAAAATGAAAGAAATTCGTTATGTTGTAAAACTTTACAGAACACAAAGCCAAGCAGCTTTTGATATAGATGAAGAAGCAAGACTCAAAAAACGAACACAAAAACAAGTAGCTATTCAAGATAAAAAAATTGTAAAATATATGAAACGAGAACTCCTTTTTGAAGGCTCAAAAAAGCATCAATCAGGTTTATATTACAAATTTATAAAAGAAGGAAAAGGAATCCCAGCGCAAACAGGTGACAGTGTTTCTTTCAAATTTCAAACTTGGACAATTCCTTATCAACAAATCATTGATGAATCAAAAAAAGGAGAAACAGTAGGTTTTGTAATTGGTGCTAGACAGATGCTTCCTGCTTGGCAAATTGCTTTTACACAACTTGCAAATGAAGGCTCAACAATTTTGCTTTTTTCTCCTTCTCATCTTGCCTTTGGAAATAAAGAATATCAATCTCTTATGGCTTTTTCTATGCTGCGTTTTAAAATTGAGATTGTAGATATTGTTAGAAAAAATGAAATGAAAGAAGTAGGAATTGGGAAGTAGGAATTGTATTTTTTGCAAATTGTATTTTCAAAATATATTTGTCTTTCAAATCTGTCAGATTTGTACAATTAGTGTTTTATAAAATACGTGTATTCTCATATCTGTTTAATCTGTAAAATCAGCGTTCTAATTAAAATAATAAAATAGTATTCTAAATAAAATTTAACCCTCACAAACCTCAAAACAACATGACTATCAAAAAAATCTCAAAATTAGCTATTCTTTCAATGGCTATTTGTCTAGGTTTTTGGAATTGTACACCAGAAAAAAAGACAACAACAGAAACTACAACAGATACAACAAGTGTAGCAATAGAAGAAACAAAAAACAAACTGGTTCGTCCAGAAATTTATGCAAACTTCAAGCTCACAACAGACATAAGTTCACTTTCAGAAAGTGAGAAAAAAATGATTCCTCTTTTGATAGAAGCAGCCAAAATAATGGACGATTTGTTTTGGAAACAGGCTTATAGTGGCGATAGAGATAGTTTATTAGCAACTATTGAAGATGCAGATGCTCAAAAATTTACTCAAATAAATTATGGTCTTTGGGATAGATTGGAAGAAAATCGTCCTTTTATGGAAGGTGTAGGAAAAAAACCTCTTGGTGCAAACTTCTACCCTGCCGACATGACAAAGGAAGAGTACGAAGCCTTCGATAATGAAGAAAAATCGAGCCTTTATACACTTATTCGCAGAAATGCAGAGGGCAAATTAATGACTGTTCCTTATCACCAAGAGTTCAAAACAGAACTAGAAAAAGCTGCTGATTATTTGCGTCAGGCTGCTGAAGTTGCAGAAGATAAAAGCCTCAAAAACTACCTTAGTTTGCGTGCCGATGCTCTTGTTACAGACAAATATATGGCGAGTGATATGGCGTGGATGGATATGAAATCAAATGGAATTGATATTATTATTGGTGCAATAGAAACCTATGAAGACCATTTGTTTGGACAAAAAGCTGCCTTTTCTTCTTATGTTTTGGTAAAAGATAAATCTTGGAGTGAGCGATTAGAAAAATATGCTGCACTTTTGCCACAGCTTCAAAAAGATTTGCCTGTTGATGCCAAATACAAAGCCGAAAAACCAGGGTCAGACTCGCAACTCAATGCCTACGATGTTGTTTTTTATGGTGGAGATTGTAATGCAGGTAGCAAAACTATTGCTGTAAATCTTCCAAATGATGAACAGGTACAACTCAAAAAAGGTACTCGCCGTTCACAACTCAAAAATGCTATGAAAGCAAAATTTGACCAAATTTTACTTCCTATTTCTGAAATGCTTATCACAGAAGAACAAAGAAAACATATTACTTTTGATGCCTTTTTCGAAAATACAATGTTTCATGAAGTAGCTCACGGTTTGGGAATCAAGAATACAATCAACGACAAAGGAACTGTCAGAGAATCTTTGAAAGATATGGCTTCTGCTTTGGAAGAAGGAAAAGCTGATGTTTTAGGATTGTATATGGTTACAAAATTGCGTGAAATGGGTGAGCTTTCAGAGGGTGAACTAATGGATAATTATACTACTTTTTTGGCTGGTATTTTCCGTTCAGTTCGTTTTGGAGCTTCATCGGCACATGGAAAAGCAAATATGGTTCGTTTTAATTTCTTTGCTAAAAAACAAGCATTTGAAAAATTAGAAGATGGAACATACAAAGTAAATGCTGAAAAAATGGCGATTGCCGTAAATGACCTTTCTGCTAAAATCTTGACTTTACAAGGCGATGGCGATTATGAAGGAGTTACTAAAATGACTGATGAAATGGGGATTGTAACTGCTGATTTGCAAGCTGATTTAGATAAACTTTCGGCTGCAAATATTCCAACAGATATTATCTTTGAACAAGGCGCAGATGTTTTAGGATTGTAAGAATATAATAAACCTTATCAGGGTTGTTTTTGCATGAAGTATTTTGTGTGTTCGTTTGTAAGCAAACGAACACACATGAAAAATTAACTGTCATAACCTTTAATCTATTTCTTCTTTTATTTCAACTTTAGAAAAATTAATTATAGTATATTTATTATCTATTTCTTGTGGTTGCTCCTTATTATCAAAATTATGACACAATGTAATTTTATCATTATCATTTAATCTAAAAACACCTTTAATTTCTTTATCTCTGTTATAAAAAATCAATCTATAAGGACTTTTTGAAGCATCAATTTCATAATAAAGTTGTGTATGCTCTCTGCCAGAAGCAGACGGAAGATTAGAAAATACAGAAGTATTAATAACGACTGTCTTGTTTTTATTAAAATTTATATATGCTTTACTCCCTCCATAAAATCCTTTCCAGTTTCCAATTAAAGCACTCATAAGTACTTGATTAGGAGATTTTATTTTATTTTTTTGCTCCTCCTCTTCAATATCATACATCACGACAGAAGCCTCAGATGGGTTTGCTGCGTCCCATTTTTCCCAGCCTAATGCTGTTTGTTGAGCTAATTCTTTTTCTTCTTTGGTTAGGTTTCCTTGGTCTGTTGTTGCTACGTTCCAATCTTCATCTTGGTCTGTTGTTTTGTTTGATTGATTAGTATTATTTTGCGCTCTTAAAGGATTAACTTGAAAAGCAGAAAAGAAAATTACTACAATTAATAAATTAAAATAATTTAGAAAATTAGATGATTTGGGTTGTGTCTTGTAGGTTTTCATAGGAGGATTGATTTTGATAGGAGTTGTTGTTTTTTAGTATAGAGCAAACTATTTTAAATATAAAACTGAATAATTTATAAAAAGTACGAACCAAAATTACTTGTATTATTCAAAGATTAGTCAGCACTGTTACAACGAAAACTTTAAAGAATAGGTTGTGTTTTTTCAAATAAAAAAAATCATTACCTTCAAATTATACAATTTATCATTATTAGCTTGGGTGTTATTTTATCAATAAAACCTTTTACCTTACTCTTTTTTAATAAATTTTGTAGCCCAATTATTTACACATAATTTGTAGTAGTTTGGTTTATTGATTATATTACATCGTATTTCATATTTTTGATACTAACTCACTCATTTTTATCTATCAAGATACTGAATATCAAATCATTAAATTAAAACCAAATTAAATTTTAATTACACTTGAATACACCTACTATACTCAAAAAAACGGGGAATTTTACCAACCCCCAAACGTGTCCAAATTGTCAGCATGATAGTTATTCGTGGGACGAAGACGTTCGTTATATGTATTGTTATAACTGTGGTGTAGCTTCAGATTTGGCTTTCAATCGTCCTCTTAATAAAAGTCTTAATATTAACGATTTTGCGCATTATAGTTTTCTTAGGGTAGGTCAGATTCTTCATTTAGAAGAAAAAGAATTTATAATTACGGCACGTTTGCGTTATCGTTCGGCACACAAAGAATATTATACCAGTGATGAAGGTTCAGGATATAGCAATGAAACGTGGTATTCGGATACTTATATTTTAAAAAATACACAAGAAGGAAAAAATGAGCGTTTTTATTTGAGTGAAGACAAAGAGGGGTATTCATTAGGAATGCCTGTTACTGTGGACAAAACAGATGCAGACCCTACTAATTTGGAGCTTTTTACCAATTTTTATAATGATAGAGCTGATTATAGAATAACTGAATATGGCTCTCAGTTTTTAGAATTTTTTGAAGGTGAAACCGAAAAAGAAGACCCATATTCTATTGGTACTCAAACTCATTTTGCTACTTACCAAGAAGGAATTTGGAGTTATACTGTTGAGCAAGGTGATGGCTGGAAAGAGTTTTCGGCAGAAAAGAAAATTTCTAAAGAAGAATTATACAAAGCATTAGAAGGAAATCCATTCATTGACACTTATCAAGAAAGAGAAAATGGTTTTTATACCATTCGTAAGATAACAAGTGCAGCAGCAGTGGTTACTTTTTTAGTCTTCTTACTTTCTCTTTTTTCTGATGGGACACCTATTTCTTCAATGAAAGTAGATACCAAAGATATAGATGTAAAAGAGGGATATTTGTCCAAGCCTATCAAAATAGATAACACAACTACTAACTATAATATAGACTGGGGTGTACAGTTTAAAAGCACTCAAAATCAAGGAATGTATGTTGTAGTTGAACTTTTGGATAAAGAAAAAAATGTTATTAATGCTGTAGAAAGTGATTTTTGGTACGAAACAGGTTATGATTCTGAAGGAAATTGGACAGAGTCCGAAACTTCATCTTCCAAATATTTCAAATTTGTAGAAGAAGGAGATTATTATACTCGTGTTTATGCAAAAACAGATTCTACTTATTTTACAGACACAACCAAATCACAAGCCATCATCAGCGTTACAGTCAATGAAGGTGCATTGCTTAGTAGATATTTCTTAATCTTGAGTGGTTTGCTTACGATTGTAGCTTTATTGATTACTTTTGGTAAAATAGGCAAAAAAAGTAGAGAAAAATATATCTATGCAGGAATCAAATCAGAATAATCATTTTTTCGTTTTTTGTCTTATTTACAAGGAGCTATAATTTATTACATTAAATAAAAATTATGTCAATACTTACAAAATTTATCGTCTTTGGTGGATTGTTTTTACTTATCTTTACTACTTATGCAGCGTCAAAAAGTAGTGTTGGTTTAAACTCTGCACACGATAAAAATCTCATAAAAGACCTTAATGAAAATTGCCCTGAAAATATGCGTGACCAATGGGGAAATTGCCGTGATAGGACTTATCGAAGTACCTATTATGGTGTTTATGTATTCGGAACAGGAAGATACGGAGGAGGCGCAGGAGGAAAATAATCAGAATTTTATTCTATTTTTAGTTCAAAATACCCCCTAAAGTGATAGCATACTCCCCTAGTAGCATTTCTTGTTATTTCAAAATATCATATAAGTCTAATTTATGTACAAAAATTTTTACATTATTTTTAGGCTGTCTTTTTTATGCCTTTTCTTCAACATTTGGTTTGGCTTTAGACCCAAAAAAGAAAATTTCACAATATATAATTGACCAATGGACAACAAAAGAGGGGCTTCCAACCAATACACTAAACCATATTTATCAATCAAAAGAAGGTTTTATTTGGGCGAGTACTTATGATGGGCTTATACGTTTTGATGGCATCGAATTTAAAATCTTCAATAGCAAAAACTTGCCTTACCTTAGCAATAGTTCTATTTCGTCACTTTATCAGAGCAAAGATGATTCTCTTTGGATAGGCACACACGGAAGTGGACTTATTGTACAAAAAAATCATAATTTTAATTTTTATACTTCTGTAACTACCAAAGGTAATTTTCCAAATTATTCTATAGAATCTATTTCAAAAGTAAAAGATGATTATTTGTGGATAGGAACAAGAGGAAACGGAATAATAACCTATAAAAACGGATTATTTACTCCATTTACTGCTATTGCTGAAATAAATTCTATTTCAATTAATGAAATTTTGTATAATGAAATTGGAACAAACAATACTATTTGGATAGCAACAGAAGGAAAGGGATTGTTCTCTTATCAAAATGAAATTGTAAAAAAGTATAATGTAAAAAATGGCTTTTTGACAAATGATATTATTACAGCACTTTTATTAGACAACAAAAATGCAATTTGGGTAGGTACAATAAATGGAGTAAGTCGCATTCAAAATGGAAAATCTGAAATAATAAAGGAACTAGAAGGAATAATAGTTAATGATATTCTGGAAGATGCAGAAGGAAGTATTTGGTTTGCAACAAGTGCAGGATTATTTAGAAAAAACCCTTATACAAACAAATATGAAGTACTCAATACCGACAACGGACTTCCTCACAACAATGTGATGCACATTAATACAGATGTTGAAGGAAATATTTGGTTGGCAATGTACAGAGCAGGGCTGATACGCCTCAAAGATGGAAAATTTACTAATTATACTATTCAAGAAGGACTCTCCTCTGTATCTGTTAGTTCAATACAGGAGATAAAAAAAGAAGTTTATTGGATTGGCTCTGATGCAGGAATTATAAATACCATCAATAATAAAAATATAGGAATATATAATTTCAAAACTCCTCTTGCTATTGACCGTTTGCGTGCCATATTTAAGGATAAAGAAGGAAATACTTGGATAGGTTCTTATGCAGGAGTATTGCGTATTTCGCCTAATGGAAATGAAAAACTCTTTACAAAAGACAACGGACTTACAGACAACCAAGTCAGAGTAATTACACAAACCATAAATGGAAATATATGGATAGGAACTCGGGGTGGTGGACTAAATGAGTACTCTCCTTCTGAAGATAAATGGATTCCTTTTACAAAAAATGAGGGGCTTACTTCAAATTTTATAATGGGAGTAGAACCTACTCAAAATGGGCATTTAGTCGTTTCTACCAACGATGCAGGTGTAAATATCATTGACCTAAAAACAAGAAAAGTAAATCAAATTTATACACAAAATGAGGGTTTGTCTTCTAATCTTGCATTTTCAGCTCGTTATGATTCCAAAAAAATTCTTTGGATTTGTACAAATGCTGGACTAATTGCTATTTTTCCAAATAACCCAGACAAATTATATACTTTCAATTCGTCTAATGGCTTTCCAGTCAATACTGTTTTTGATATTCAAGAAGATAATAATAATGATTTGTGGCTTTCATCTTCTCAAGGAGTAATTAGAATAAACCGAAATTCTATTATAGATTATTTTGAGCTAAAAAGAACTGATTTAGAAACAGAAATGTTTAATAGAAGTGATGGAATGAAGGAAGAAGAGTGTACAGGAGCTGTCAGTTTTCTAAAAGATAGCCAAGGACAAATGTGGTTTCTGACGATTGAAGGGCTTTCAATGATTGACCCTACCAACATACCCAAAAATTTACTCCCTCCTCCTGTTTATATTCTCAATATGGCAGTAGATAGTATTAATTATTCATTTCCTTCTCTAAAAGATGAAAAAATAGTTGTGGAAGCAGGCGCAAAACGTATTCTATTTCATTTTACGGGGCTTAGTTTGGTTTCTCCTTCTGATATGCGTTTCAAATATCGTTTGAAGGGTTTTGATGAAAATTGGATAGAGGTTACCAATGAAAGAGATGCACTTTATACAGGACTTTTACCAAAAGAATATACCTTTGAGGTAATGGCAAGTAATAATGACGGAATCTGGAGTAAAGAAATAGCTACCATAAAATTTAAGGTAAAACCTTTCTTCTATCAAACTCCTTATTTTTGGATAGCTATTATTTTGTTTTTCTTAATAATTGTATGGTTGGCGTATCAATTTCAAATTAGTAGAATAAAAAAACAAAATCTAAAACTAGAACAAACAGTCAAGCAACGTACAGCAGAAATTAATCAACAAAAAGAAGAAATTGAAACACAAAGAGATAGAATTGAAGAACAACGTCAAGCTCTTTCCGAATCCTACCAACAAATTCATAAGGTAGGTGAAATTGGTCAAAAAATAACAGCAAAACTTCAAACCGACAAACTTATTCAAACTATTTATCAAAATATTTTGGCACTTATGCCAGCAGAAGGGTTTGGGGTAGGAATGTATAAAAAAGAAGAAAACAAAATTGAATTTAGAAATTATATAGAACGAGGAGAATTATTACCCTCTCATAGTGATGCTCTTTCTCAAGTAAATCGTTTTTCAATTCAAAGTTTTATCAATAAAAAGTCAATAATGATAAATGATGTTGAAGCACATTTTGCTCAACAATCACAATTAAAATATCTAGATATTGGCAAAACACCACAGTCTTTACTTTATGTTCCTTTAGTCATCAATGAAAAAACAGTGGGTGTGCTGACCGTCCAATCATTTAGAAAAAATTCTTACACAAAAGAGGATATTGTCATTTTGGAAGCTCTTGCTGCTTATATTTCTATTGCCCAAAGTAATGCTAAATCTTATGAAATTATTCAAGAAAAAAATAGAAATATAACCGATTCTATTCGTTATGCACTCACTATTCAACAAGCTGTTTTGCCTACTCCAGAAGAAATGAATAGGCTTTTTGATGAGTATTTTGTTATTTTCAAACCAAAAGATATAGTAAGTGGTGATTTTTATTGGACAGTAAATTACAAGGGAAAAACATTTGTTGCTATCGTAGATTGTACAGGACACGGCGTACCAGGAGGATTTATGTCTATGATAGGAAATGCTCTTTTGAATGAAATTGTTACTATCGAAAGAATTTTTTCTCCTGCCAAAATTTTAGAAAAGCTACATCAAGATGTTCGTGCTGCTCTTCAACAAGAACAAGCCAAAAATGATGATGGAATGGATATTTCTATATTCTGTTTGGATAAAACTTCAGAAGAAAATAAAATAACTTTTGCAGGAGCAAAACAATCACTTTATTATGTAGAAAATTATCAAATAAATAGATTAAAAGGAAACAGAAAATCTATTGGTGGGCGTAGAAGCAAAAATAAAGACAGCTCATTTGACGAACAGACAATTCTACTACCTAGCAAATCAATGATTTATTTGATGAGTGACGGCTTTGCCGACCAAGCAGACTTGCAAGGAAATAAAATAGGCTCAATTGCCATAATAGAACAATTAGAAAAAACAGCAAACCTGTCAGCAGACAAACAAAAACAAGCAGTAGAAAAGTTATTAGAGCAACATCAACGCACTGCTTCTCAACGTGATGATATTACTCTTCTAGGAATTAGATTATAATATCTTTCAAAAAATAAATGGTTCTCTGACAATTTTTGCACTTTTGTATTTTTAGTATGAAAATAATTCTATCTTGTATTTCGAATTGGTCTGTATAGTTTAAAATAAGTATTTAGAGTTCTGAAAAAGACTTATTTTGTCCAAGTCAGACCTACCAGTACAGACTTGAACAAAATATAAAATAAATTAATGGTCTTATAAAATTTAGTTATTGATATAGCTTTGCTAAAACACCAACCTTTAGATTTAGTTACACCAATTTTTGTTTCTTCTTCTTCATTTTCTTATTCATATAATTAAAAACAGGATAAGACAAAACTGAAAGCAAAATAATAGCAGCACCAATATAAAAATTAGTGTCCATTTTTTCATGTTCATTAAAGAAAATCGCTGCCAAAACTATCCCATAAACAGGCTCTAAATTAATCGTCAAGTTTGTCATAAAAACGGATAACCTTCTCAAAAGCTCTACCCCCACCGAATAGGCATATACCGTACAAATTACTGCCAAAACAAAAAGCAAAACAGCATCTGTATTGAGATGAATCAGATTGACAAAATCTAAAAATAAAGTATCATTAAAATAAGCATTGTCTTTCAAAATCATATCAATTCCTTCACCATTTGTAAAAAAAGCAGAATAAAAAGGTAAAAAAACAATAATTCCAAGTGCTGCGCCAGTCATTTCCAAAACAGTAATTGTATAAGGCTCTGCCACATGCGTAAACTTTCCATTGATAGTAGAAAAAAGAGCTGCCAAAAAAGCTGAAATAATTCCCAAAACCAGTCCCAAAATCATATCACTTGCCAAGTCAGCTCTCAAAATAACATACAAACCCAAAATAATCAGAAGCCCCAAAGCTACCTCATAAAGTTTTATTTTTCGTTTATTAAAAATAGGCTCAATAAAAGCTGTCCAAAGTGAAGCCGTTGAAATGCCCACCAAACAAATAGAAACATTTGCAACTTTTGCAGCTCCAAAAAAAGTAATCCAATGCACTCCCACAATCACACCTGTTGCAAGAAGCTGGATAATTACTTTTCTGGGCAATTTCCATTCATTTCGTTTTACCATAAAAGCCAAAATAAAAGCTGCAATAAGTGTCCGATACAAAACCGTTTCGACGGCAGGAATGGTAAGCCATTTTCCTAAAATAGCTGTAAAACCCCATATAAGTACAATAAAATGAAGTTTGAAATAATCTAAAACCGAAGCAGGAGAAGCTGTAGTGTCTAATTTGGTCATAAGAAAATTGATAAATAGATAATAAAATAGATAAGAACGCAAATTTCCAAAATCTTTTTTACAAACCAACAAAACCAGCCCTATTAATTAATCAAAAACAAAAAATCTACCTTACCCTTAAAGTGGAAAATCTATCCTCGCTTTTGCCTATAATTTATGCTAAAAACTAATTTAATCTTTATTATCTTTGTAATTGATTCAAAACAAATAGAAAAATCCAAATTATGTCAAAAAAATCTCCTGTAAAACCCAAAAAACATCTAGGACAACATTTTTTAAAAGATGAAAACATTGCTCGCAAGATTGTCAATCAAATGAAAGAAGAGAGTTATAAAGACCTCTTAGAGATTGGTGCAGGAACAGGCGTTTTGACAAAATATATTTTAAATGATAAAAAATATAATTTAACTGTCATAGAAATTGATGATGAATCAGTAGAATATTTGAAAGAAAATATGGGTTTTACAGACCAAAACCTTCTGAATGAAGATTTTTTAAAAATGGATTTATCAACTATTTTCAAAAATAAATTTGGTATTATTGGAAATTTTCCATATAATATTTCTTCACAGATTTTTTTTAAAGTATTAGAATATAAAAATCAAATTCCTGAAGTAGTTGGAATGATTCAGAAAGAAGTTGCAGAACGCATCGCATCTCCTCATGGAAACAAAACTTATGGAATTTTGAGTGTTTTATTGCAGGCTTATTATGATATTGAATATTGTTTTACGGTCGGCGAAAAAGTTTTTAACCCTCCACCAAGAGTAAAATCGGCTGTTATTCGTCTGAAAAGAAACAAAACAGAAACTTTGGACTGTAATGAAAAATTATTCTTTCAACTTGTCAAATTTGGATTTAATCAAAGAAGAAAAATGCTCCGAAGTGCATTAAAACCACTAGGAATACCAAATGCTTTCAAAGAAAAAGAAGAGTTAAACAAAATGTTGAGCAGAAGAGCAGAACAGTTGTCCGTACAAGATTTTATTGAACTAGCACAAATTTTTGAAAAAGAAAGGCAAGCAGAAAAAGAATAAGATAAATCCAATTATTAGACAATTATTTGTTTTCCTTATTTTCAAAAAATATTCTTTTCAAAAAATATAATTCACAATATAACCTATCAAAAATGTCTAAATTTGAATACAATGCCGAGTACGAAATACGTGCTGCTATCAAAATGGTTTATCCTTACATTGCTTCTCCACAAGGTTTAGAAGAGTGGTTTGCTGACAAAGTAGAAATTTTAGATAACAAATTTTTGAATATCCATTGGGACAACGAACAGCATTTTGCAAAGATAGTTTCACAGAGAAATAACTCTATGATTCGATACCAATTTGTAGAAACAATAGAAGAAAATAGAAAAAGAGGCGAAAAAAAAGATAATAATTTTTTAGAACTCAAACTAAATTATAGCGAACTTACAGATACCACTTATTTAGTAATCACAGATTATTCTGAAATGAGTGATGAAGAAGTCTTAGACGAACTTTGGGACGGGCTTATCGAAACGCTTAGAGAAAAATTAGGAGCATAAAAAATAAATTAATCATCTAAAGTATTCTTAGCATAAGAAAAAACTCTTTTAGGAGAAATTGTTTTGATGCTTTTTTTGTAATGTGCTACGATTGTTGATGAGTTTTCTCTTGACAAAAACCACTCTCCAATACGCTGATAAGGGTGTTGATTTTGCCACCCCCAAACACTAATATAGTTGCCCTCTAACATTTGCGCTGCGTGTGAAGGTCCACAATCATTGGCAATCGTTACCCTACATTGTTTTAAAATAGAAATTATTTCTCTTACTTCTGCATTTTTTATTATTTGAAACTGATTTGATGAGAGTTCTTTTTCGATAAAAGGCAAATCATTATCTTCTGCCGAACCTACCAAAAAAACAAAATTAGTAGAAGATTCTACTTTCAAAATCAGTTTTGCCAATTCTACAAAATTCTCAATTCCCCAGCGTTTGTGTTCGCCTTCTCCTCCTCCAATAAGCAAACAAATTTGATTTTCAGCTTCATTGAGTTTTAATTTTGATGTAGAAACAGAATGAATATCCAAATTTTTAAAGGCTTCAAATTTTTCTTCTGGGACAGTATAAAGCCCTTGTTTTTCTAAAAAACCCTCCAAAATATCTAAATATAACAAAGCACGATAACAAGAAGTATCATTAAATATAGAATATTGATAAACTGACTTTTGCCACTTAGTAGAAATAATTCCAATCCTAAATTTTGCTCCACTAGCAGCCGACAATAAATGTGTAATTTCGGATTGATGACGCAAATTAATTAACAAGTTAGGAGCAAAAGAACGCAAACTTCGCAGAGTTTTGGCATAAGATTTAGATTTATGATAAAGTTCTATTTCATCAGCCAAATTATTTTTTAGGATAAGATTACTTGTTCCTGTTGGCGACCATATTTTGATTTGAGCAGTTGGAAAAACTTTTCTAAGCAACAAAAAAAATGGAAACTGAACCAGTATAGCACCAAAAAAAGGTTTATTAGGGGCAAAAATTGCTATTTTCTGAATTGTAGCAGGATTGAGCTTTTTCATAAAAAAAATAGAACGCTATTGATATAAAAATAAAACAAAGATAAAAATACAAAATATTATTTGAATAAATATCTCTGTTCCTTTATAACCTCTATCTTTTGAAAAATAATGAGATACAACAAAGAATTTTAATAATTCATTTCAAAATAAATAAATGTTATCTTTGTAATTATACAATTCAAACTTTGTTAAATACCATTAAGACCAGAATATTATTTTAATTATTCTTTCAAATCAATATAAAATCATTCTATGAAATCAAAACAATTACTATTTATAGCCTCTCTTTTTATTTTTAGTGTAGGGTTTTCTTTTACTACTTTTTCACAGACATCGGAACGAGTAGTTTATTTTAAGGATAAAAATGGAAGTTCTTTTTCTATCAGTCGTCCATTAGAATTTCTTACTCAAAAAGCGATTGATAGACGAAGCAAACAAGGTATTTCGATTACTCAACAAGATTTGCCTGTTAATATCAACTATATTTCTCAACTCAAAAATTTGGGTGCCAATGTTCCATATTCTATCAAATGGCTCAATGCAGCCATTGTAAATGCAGATGAAGCCACATTTATAGAAATAGAAAACCTTCCTTTTGTAGAAAGAATAAACAAAATGGCTCGTCGTTCTGACCCAAATCAAAAAGCCAGAATTTCGGCAACATGTGATACAGATACAGAAATGCAAATATGTCAAGAATTTGAAATAAACAAAACCTTAAAAGTAAATAACAACGAAGAAGATTTTGATTATGGAAATTCTCTAGCTCAAATTCAAATGTTAGGAGTTGATAAAATGCACCAACAAGGCTATCTAGGACAAGGGATTCATATCGCTGTTTTGGACGGTGGATTTTTTAATGCCAACAATCTATCGGCATTTTCTCATGCTGATATTTCTTTTGTTTATGATGTAGTTGGAAATGGACAAAATGTATATCAAGCCTCTTCACATGGCACAAAAGTGCTTTCTACAATGCTTTCAAAAGCAGAAGGACAGATTATCGGAACTGCTCCAGAAGCAACCTATTATTTATTCAGAACTGAAGATACAAATAGAGAAATGCCGATTGAAGAAGCATTTTGGGCTGTGGGAGCAGAAAAAGCTGATAGTTTGGGAGTTGATATTATTCAGTCTTCTTTAGGATATTATGATTTTGATAATTCAAATTATGATTATACACACAATGATTTAGATGGAAACACGGCTCTAATTTCGCAGGTTGCCCAAATTGCAACACAAAAAGGAATTGTAGTCGTAACAAGTGCAGGAAATAGTGGGGGCAATGAATGGCAAAAAATCTCTTTTCCTGCCGATGCACCTTCTGTTTTGACTGTTGGCGCAGTAGATAGCAATGAGCAAATTGGTAATTTTTCATCAATCGGAAATACTGCTGATGGAAGAATAAAACCCGATATTATGGCAATGGGCGTAAACACAACACTATGGAATGAGCAAAATAGACTTAGTTCTGGAAACGGAACTTCATACGCTGCTTCTTTGGTAGCTGGTTTGGTGGCTGGTTTTATGCAAAAAAATCCAAATCTTACACAAAAGGAAATTATGTTTGCAATGCGTCGTGCTGGTGATAATTATGACAATCCGAATGAGCAATATGGTTATGGAATCCCAAGTTTTGAGCGATTAACTCAAATTGAACTTATTTTAGGACAGAATGAAAACTTGGTAGATAAAAATGCTCAAATCCGTATTTTTCCAAACCCTGTCGCAAATTATTTGAATATCGAAATTGATGAAAAATTATTTATTACAAATCCATCTCTTAGTTTTCAAATCTATAATCTACAAGGGCAGTTGATTTTGACAGAAAATTTAGAAACCAATAAAAATGAAATTCAATTTCCTGCTGTTTCAAAAGGAATCTATATTGTAAGAATAGAAGGGCAAAATTATCAAGGAACAATTAAAATAATAAAAGAATAATTTTTGATTTTTTTATCTCTAAAAAAAGACACTTCAAGTTTATTTTTGAAGTGTCTTTTTTGAATTTATTTTAATTTGGATTTTTTATCAAAATATTGTGTGTTCAGTTCCTCAGAAGCGTGGTATAATCTGAATCACACTTCTGAGGAAGCATTTCATTCATTTTTGAGAACGACGAAATTCTCAGCGTAGCTAAAACGAGCGCACACTAGTTGTACACTTTTTATAACTTCGCTAAATTCTCGGAAAAGCAAAAAAAATACAAAGAGAGCTTTTATTACAACTCAAAACAATATTTATTCTTTTTTTAGAAATAATCTTTCTAAAATTCCATTTTTAGCCCCAAAATAATATTTATTCCCATATCATCGGCAAAATAACGCTGCCTATTGAGATAATTTCTATATTCTACATTGAGTAAATTATCTGCTTTGGCAAACATACGCAACTGCGTTTTTTGTCCTTGAATATTTGTCGAAACTCTCAAACCAATCAAATTATAAGCAGCAGGAGGAAGCGTAAAATCTTGCTCTGCCAACAAATCATTTTGTCTGAAGACATAATGATTCGTAATTTCAAACTGCGTATTGGTAAGTTTTCTGCGTGTTGTTCCGATAGAAATTGGCTTTTGAATTTGATAACGAAAAGTAGCTTGTAGATTGTTTGAAGGCATATTTATCAATGGCAAATCATTATTCAAATCATCTCCTTTTATAAAACTATAACTCGCCTTCAAATCCAATGACTTCGAAAACTGATAACGAGTAGAAATATCCAAACCATAGATTTGAGCATCGGTTTGTTTGTATTTAAAGAGAGGAAAAGCCCCACGAATGGTTAGGCGAACTTTATTTTCTGGATTAAGATAAATATAATCAGCAATATTTTGATGATAAATGAGCGTTTCGAAAGACAATTTTTGCTTTATTTTTCCACTCAAAGAAAAAGTATTTTTAATAGATTTTTCGGTATTCAGATTCAGATTCCCCTCCTCTATTCCACTTACCCCTTGATGAAGTCCGTTGCTAAAAAGTTCATTAACAGCAGGATTGCGAGTAGCCAAACCAATATTATACGAGATTTGAATATGCTCACTCAATTCGTAATTTATGCCTAAAGAAGAACCATAATTATTAAAATTATTATCAAAACGTATGATTTTTCTGGGCAAGGTTTTGCTAATCGTAACAGCATTCTGAACCGTATTTTGATAGCGAAAACCTGTTTCGAAAAACCAACGATTTATTTTTTTGGTCAAAACACCAAAAACTCCTGTTTCATAATTCAAATAATCTGGAATAAGTGGCAAAATCCCTGTGTTTGGGTCGTTTGTATTGTCTGTAATAGTAGATTGCGCTCCTACTTTGAATATCAAATTATTTTCAAATTCTTTTTGATATTTTATTTCTGTAAAATAAGAATACTGTTTGAGGTTTAGGGCTGGAATTTCAGAACGCCCACTTCTACGCACATCAAATTCTTTTCGAAGATTTATTTGGGTAGCGAAGGTAAAATCTAGGAATTGTTCTGTATTATTTTCTCTATCTTTTTTTGAATCAAAATATTTTTTCGAATGAATTTTGACTAAATGATGACTTACAGTTTGTTTTGGCGCATCAATTTTATAGCTAAAATTATCTTCTGTAAAAAAGGGAGTTTCTCTTTCAAAAGCATTTTCTAAGTCGGTTAGATTTCCTATATGAGAACCACGCAAAACGCCTAATTCTGTATTAAAAGAACTCAAATAAATATCTGTAAAAAAATTTTCTGTAATTTGTTTTTCTAGTTGAATAGCAATATTTGCTTCCTGATTTCCTGTATTATTCAGAAAATAGCTAGGTGTTTTTTTGTCGCCACTTTTCTTGAGAGTTCCATTTATTTTCCACGCTAAAATAGAGTTATGTTGTTCTAATTGCAGCTTTATGCCATGACTTCTTCCATTTGTTTCGAAAAACTAACTTGTATTTCC
>CAKZOK010000058.1 GCA_937136415.1 uncultured Cytophagales bacterium
CTACCCACAATGCCCTTGTTGGTGTTTTAGCGAAGCGACACCAACAACCAAATAACTTATCATACTTTTTACAACACCACTGAGAATATTTTACTACGTTTTACTCATATTTTGATTTAATTTAGACCTTTCAAACATAGCCACGATGAAAACTAATTTCTTATTTACCTTTTTACTTCACTTTATTTTAGTCACTAATTTTTTACTCTTTTCTTATTCTGATGCTTTTTCTCAGCGTACTTGTCAGACTTCTGAAACAGAACATTATCTAAAAAATAAAGATAAATTAGCAGGAAGTAAGATTTTTGAAAACAGATTAAAAAAATATATTATTCAAAAAAAAGAAGCATTAAAAAATAATTTATTACTTCATAAAATTCAAAAAACAGAAGCAACTTATACCATTCCTATCATCGTTCACGTAATCCATAATGGCGAACCAATAGGAGAAGGCACAAATATTTCGGCTGCACAGATTTATGGACAAATTGAAGTTTTGAATGAAGATTTTAATTTTACAAACCTTGATAAAGACGAAACATTAGATATTTTTAAAGATGTGGCAGCAAACCCAAGTATTGAATTTGTACTTGCAACTGTTGATGAAGAAGGAAAACCACTTGCAGAAATAGGCATTCATCGTACAAAAGGTTGTTTAACAGAATGGAATAGAGCTACTTTTGATACTCAAGCAAAACCAATTACGAGTTGGAATCCAAATAATTATTTGAATATCTGGACAGCAAACTTCAGAAGGGGCGAATATGGTTATGCTCAATTTCCAAATTTTTCACAATTAGATGGCTTGAGAGATGACGAAGGTAATGGAATTACTGATGGAGTATTGGTCAATTATAGAAACTTTGGTTCGATAAAAAAGACACCTGCTATTTTACAACTTATTGAGGCTGCTCCTCTTAATTTGGGTCGTACAGCTACTCATGAAGTAGGTCATTTTTTTGGTCTTTTACATACGTGGGGAATTAGTAAATCTTGCTCCAACGATGATTTTTGTGAAGATACACCCAATACCTCTACCTCTCAAACAGGCTGTAAATTAAATGAAAACTCGTGTGAAGAAGATAAGCCAATTATGTCACAAAATTTTATGGATTATACCGATGATGCTTGTATGACACTCTTTACAGAAGACCAAGTCGAACGTATGCAAGCTGTTTTGGCTATTTCCCCTCGTAGAAAAGAACTTTTGACTTCAAAAGCTGCTGACCCAATAACAAACAAACTATTTTCTATTTTTGACCCTTCTAATCAGAGAGTTATTAAAGGTGGGAAAATAACTTTTACTAATAAATCTCTAGCAACAGGAAACAAACAAATTGAAAACTATCAATGGACTTTTGAAGGAGGAAATCCTGCAACTTCAAATCAACAAAACCCTAGTATTACCTACTCACAAGAAGGAAATTTTGCAGCTACTTTGAAAATAACAGGAAATAATGGAAGTGAGGATACCAAAACAATTCAAATTGAAGTAGTAGAAAATAATATAACACCATTAAATGAAACCTTACAGGATTTTGAAGATAGAAATTTTGAAAAAGAAGGTTGGGCTTTCGAACGAACAGATATTGCAAACTGGCGAATTTTTAATGATGGTGCATATAGCGCAAGTAATTTTTCTGTCTATGCTCCCAACAAAGATAGTCGTTCTTGTGAAACTCAATTAGCATTTGTTTCTCCTCTTATTGCCACACCTACCAACCAAATTTTTGAAATTCGATTTGATGTAGCTTATGCTTACGATGAAAACAAACCCTCTGATTCTTTAGAAATTTCATATACTACTGATGGTGGCGACAAATTTATTACTGTTTGGAAAAAAGGTGGAGAACAACTCAAAACAGCCACCAATACCACAACAGCTTTTACTCCTTTACCTGCAGAATGGAAAACTCACAAATTTTATATAGAAATAGAAGATGAAAGCCGTTTTGTACAAGTAAAATTCAAAAATATAGCTGCAAATAATAATAATTTGTACTTAGATAATTTGGGGATTCGTCAAGCAACTGATTTAGAACCTCCTATTATTAATTTTGATGTAAACTACCCTCTGATTTTGCTTTCTGAAAAAGCTCGTTTTTATTCTCAAACAGAATTTGGTATAAACTTTAATTGGACAATCACAGGAAACTCAACCCTTCAAGCAAATGGAATTTCTCCTCAAATTTCATTTATAGAAGAAGGAATTTATGATGTTACATTACAATCTTCGAACCCACTAGGGACAAAAGAACAAACAAAAAGAAATGCTATTGAAGTAATTAGAGGACAAAAGGTAAGCAACATCTCAACTCAAAATCTAAAAAATGAAATTCTGAATAATAAACCCTTAGCAGGGCATGATGAACAAAATACAGTAAGTAAAGCTGAATTTTTTGATGACTTTGGGTTTTCTACTAAAATACATGCTGTTGATATTTTCTTTGCCGATGCAGCTTTGAGTAATCTAAACGAAACTTTTGATGTCGTGATGTGGTCAGTAGATGCTAACGGAAAACCAAATGAAGAATTATATCGCCAAAAAGTTTTGTATTCATTGATTAATAGAGATATTTTTGAAAGAAGGCAGTTTACTCGGGTTGTTTTTGATGAGGCACAAAATGTTCCTTCGCAGTTTTTTATTAGTGTAGAGTTGGAGTATCAAACTGGAAATTCATTTACTATTTTTACAGAAAAAAAACAAGAAGGAAAAGGGTGGGAAAGAAAAGCAAATGGTGATTGGCTTTCTTATTCGGCTAATCGTGGTCAAAATTATTCAAATGCAATTTCTGTTATTTTATCGCCTGATGGAGTTTTGGGAAATGAAGACAAAAACTTGAATGACTTAATTCATTTATTTCCAAATCCAAATAAAGGTAGTTTTAGTTTAGAAACACAAAATTTAAGAATAGAAACGATTGAAATATATAATTCTATTGGTCAAATTATTTATCAAAAAAAGATTCAAAATGGATTTATCTCTAATTTTGATATTGAACTAATACAACCTTTAAATGGAATTTATTTGGTTAAAATTCAAACACAAAAAGGAATGAGTATTCAGAAAATAATTATTCATAAATAAATAGGACTTTATATAGATTTTTTTTAATTTAATCTTTGCAAGAGAAATTATAAATGTTATATTTTTGCTAAATGACAATAAATTTTGTTATTTTGTAAAACAATAATACACAAACTTTTCTCAACTTACAGTCGTACTACTATGATGCCTTTTTATGAAAGCTCTGACAAGTCCATTACTTCTTTTGTCAATAACAAAGAGGAATATATTCTTATCAAAATGGAGGGCGATATAAATGAAGAAGAGTATAAAGAAGTTTTTTTGCTCCTCTTAAATCCTGAAAAAACGCATGGCTATACTAGAGTTTTGTTTAATCAAGAAAATGTAGGGCATGTTTCTTCCAAATCAAGAGCGTGGTTGGTTTTGAAGTTTATACCTATGCTCCAAAAACAATTAGGGGTAAATTTTGAAGTCGCTGTAATAAAATCAAGAACTACTTTTCAACGTATTGCCTCACAAGTACTTCTCAAATCAATTATGGCAATCAATGGCAAATTCAAGATTGCTTACTTTGAAGATAGAATAACTGCCAAAGAATGGTTACTCTCTAAAAAGAAATAATAAAATTAATACAGATAAAAAACAATAGCATTTTATTCTTATATTTAGGATAGAATGCTTTTTTTATGTAATTTATTTCAAAATATGATAGCAAATAAGTCAGCACGCTCAACAATTTCTTTTGTTCATTTGGCGATTAGTATTTTTGCTTTTTGTATCTTTTTTGTATTTTTTTGGATAGATAAGAATGCTTCATTTATGCGCCTCGTAGGGAGTGATGATATATTTGGAATTTTTATTTTATTATTTATTAGCTTTATTTCTTTATTTGGGTTTGTGAGTTGGCAATCTGATACTATCAATACATCTAAAAATACAAGTTATCTTTTAGCTTTGCTTTTATGTATCGAATTTTTTGTCATTTTTATTTTCATGAATCAAAAAAATGCTCAAAATTTTGTTCCTTTAGCTATCATTACTTTTATTCCTGCTTTGTTTGTGTTTTTACTTGCTTTCTCAAAAATAGGACAAACTCAAACAAATAACTTTGCTCACCTTGAAAATAATGATGTCTTAGATTTAGATTTTATACCCAAACAAACTCAAGAAAGTAATTATTTTTGGACAACAAATCGTATTTTTTCAATTACTTGTTTTACTCTATCCATTCTAATTTTCTTTTTTATTACCTCTTTAGGTGTTCCTATTTTGGGTATCATAATTCCTTGTATTTTTCTTATTGGTAGTATTATTCTTTGGATTTTTCCGAAAGTAGGAAGTTGGATTTTTGCAATAACAAGCATTTTGGTAGGTATTTGCATGCCTATTGGATATATATATTTCCTTACTCTGGAGATAAATAGCAATAATATTAACAAATTATTATCTTTTATTTTCTTTTTTATTGGCGTTCTTGGTTTATCTCTTTTATGTATTAGTCTTGCTCTGTTACTTTTGAGCAAAGAAGCCAAAGAAGAATGGAAGAAATAACTTTCAAATCACTCTTATTCCTGCTATACAAATATCATCTGTCTGTTTTTTATTATTTTTCCAAGATGCAAGTTCATTTTTTAGTTTTTCGTTTTGTAACTCTGCATCCTGATTATGTATGCTTACTAAAAATTCACGAAATCTTTTTTTGAGATATTTTTTATTATTCTCTCCACCAAACTGATCTTGAAAACCATCTGAAAAAAGATACAGCATATCTCTCTTATTGACTGATATAGTTTGGGTTTCGAACTGCTTAGGAATTTTATATTGAGTACTTCCTATTGGAAACTTTGAACCTTTGTACTGTTCTACTTTATTAGTATTAATTATCCAAAGTGGATTTTTAGCTCCTGCAAACTGTACTTTACTTTTATCTTTTCCAAGCACAAGCACTCCCACATCCATTCCATCGTTTACCTTTGAATTGATTTGCTTGAGAGAAGTCGTTATTTTATTATCTAATTGATATAAGATTTCTGAAGGTTCATATATTTGTTGCTCTCTGACTATTTCATCTAAAAAATTGGCTCCCATAATAGTCATGAATGCTCCTGGAACACCATGTCCTGTACAATCGGCCACTACCAATATAGAATAATCTTCATTTTGATAAAACCAATAAAAATCTCCACTTACAATGTCTTTTGGCTGGAAAAATAAAAATGATTCTGAAAAATAATTAGTAATGTCTTTTGGATTTCCTAAAAGTGCATTCTGAATACGTTGAGCATACGTAATACTATCTTTGATATGTTTGTAAGTTTCTTCTAATGTCTTACTTTTTTCTTCAATTATTTTATTTTGTGTGCTTATTTCCTCATTATTTTCTTTTAAAACTTTTCCTTGCTCTTCGATACTTTTTTGATAGGTAATAAGTTCGTCTTTAAAACTAGCAATGATAACAAACAGTAGTATAAAAAGATTAACACGATTGCCTAGTTCTACTTGAGCAAGATAATTTGTAGCAGGATGAAAATATGGCTCTATATAGTTATAACCTATTTTTATACAAAGAAAAAATGCAACATTCATCAGAAAAAAAGGAATAATAACTTTCCATTTATCAAAAAATAAAATTGGCATAATAGCAGTAACTAAAAGGTATATTTCCACTCCAACTTCTTTTCCAACCCCTAAAGACATAATAATAAAATAGATAGGTATATCTATACAAAAAACCATCATAGCAGTATGATGTTTACCTTTCTTATTAAGAAATAATAAACTCAATAAGAGAAAAATTGCTACCACATTTGTCCAAACAGGCAAAAAATCATTCAGAACAGCAAAAAAAGCACCATAAAGAATATTTGACATAACTCCCAGCCAACAAGCAATATTCAATAGACGTACACGCCTTTGTTCAACAGGGTTTTGGTCATCTTTAACACCCCAACTCAATATTTTTTTAATCCATTTTATCATCTTCTAAATTTACACAAATTTTAGAGAAAAAACACAAATTATATTGAATATATCAACGAATAATTTTGTATCCCTGTTGCCTTTATCTTCTCTAAAATACAAAAAACCACTAACAAACTAATGTTAGTGGTTTTTTGTAAGCACAAAATTTTCAGTAATTAATAACTAATCACTACAAAATTAATAACTATTAATAACGGTAATATTCTGGTTTGTAAGGGCCTTCTGGAGTTACACCGATATAATCAGCTTGGTCTTTAGAAAGCTCTTCCAATTCAATTCCTAGTTTAGAAAGGTGCAAACGAGCCACTTTTTCATCTAAGTGCATAGGAAGTGTATAAACTTCATTTTTGTAATTATCACGATTTGTATAAAGCTCTAATTGAGCCAATACTTGGTTTGTGAAAGAACTAGACATTACGAAAGAAGGGTGTCCTGTTGCACAACCTAAGTTTACCAAACGTCCTTCTGCTAATACAAGAATTTGTTTGTTGTCTTCTAATGTATATAAATCTACTTGTGGTTTGATTTCTACTTTAGATGAGCCATACGTTCCGTTGAGCCACGCCATATCGATTTCGTTGTCGAAGTGTCCGATATTACAAACGATAGCTTTATCTTTCATATTCAAGAAATGCTCTTTTGTCAAGATGTCTTTATTACCTGTTGCTGTAACGATAATATCAGCTTCTTTGACAGCAGCTCTCATTGGTTTTACTTCAAAACCGTCCATTGCAGCTTGAAGCGCACAAATTGGGTCAATTTCAGTAACAATAACTCTTGCGCCAGCACCACGAAGAGAAGCAGCCGAGCCTTTTCCTACATCGCCATAACCACCTACAACAGCTACTTTACCTGCCATCATTACGTCAGTAGCACGACGAATCGCATCTACACAAGACTCACGACAACCATATTTATTATCAAATTTGGATTTTGTAACCGAATCATTTACGTTGATACAAGGCAATGGAAGAGTACCATTGCGCATACGTTCATACAAACGATGCACACCAGTAGTAGTTTCTTCCGAAATACCACCAATACCAGCTACCAATTCAGGATAACGGTCTAAAACCATATTTGTAAGGTCGCCACCATCATCAAGAATCATATTTAATGGCTTACGGTTTTCACCTTCTCCAAAAAATAATGTTTGTTCGATACACCAGTCAAACTCTTCTTCATTCATTCCCTTCCATGCAAAAACAGGAACGCCAGTAGCAGCAATAGCAGCAGCAGCTTGGTCTTGCGTAGAAAAAATATTACAAGAAGACCATGTAACCTCTGCACCAAGTGCAGTAAGCGTTTCGATAAGAACAGCCGTTTGAATTGTCATGTGCAAACAACCAGCAATACGTGCGCCTTTAAGTGGCTGCGATTCTCCGTATTCTTCACGAAGAGCCATAAGCCCTGGCATTTCTGCTTCTGCTAGTTGCATTTCACGACGACCCCATTCTGCAAGAGTGATGTCTTTTACTTTATAACGAGTGTCTTTTGTTGTTTCGACCATTTGGTTGTAACTTTTTTATTTAAAATTTATAATTTAATTCTATTTATTTCTTTTCTATCAATCAATTACAAATAGGTTTTGTTTTGAATAAATAATTAAAATTCAGAATTAAAATTTAATTTGATTTAACAAACCTTCTATCTACCTGTAAATGAATGAGTTGCAAAGGTCGTAAATACTTTTGAGAATACAAAATTAGCTAATAAAAATTTTATATCTTTTAAGTTGAAAGCTCATACACAAATAGTTTTCAACAAAGTACCTACATTTATGAAATAATTGAGTATTTTTAATAAAAAAAATTACTTCTATTACAATCCTTACCTACTATGAAACTATTCTTGCTCACTTTTATTTTCTATTTGTGTGGTCTTACTTTCTTAAAAGCACAAGAAACTACTAATTTGGATAGCCTAAAAAAACCTTAGAAAATCTATCTTGGAAAGAGTTAGATAGTATTGGAAAAGGTTTAGAAGAGGCTCAAGAATTTGATAAAGCAGAAATCTATCTCAAAAAAGCAGTAGAAGTAGCAGAGGTTAATAATGGAAAGGATAGTTTATATGCTATTTCTTGTAATAGTTTGGGAATATTCTATAGATATCAAGCTATATATCAAAAAGCTGAACTGTTACAGATAGAAGCAAAAGATATACAAGAAAAAATACTGGGAAAAGAACATCCTTATTATGCTAAATCTTGTAACAGCCTAGCTATTTTATATAAAGTTCAAGGCTTATATCAAAAAGCTGAATTGTTATATAAAGAAGTTGTACAAAATAAAACAGAGCAAATAAAAACACTATTTCCCACACTTTCAGAAGCAGAAAAACAAGATTATTTTTCTAGCATTAGTTCCCTTTTTCTAAATTTTACAAATTTTACTACCCTGTATTATCCTCAAAACAAGAAAATAAGTCAAGACCTTTTCAATCAACAATTATTTCTAAAAGGAATTATTTTTTCTTCTACTCAAAAAATGAAAAATCAGATAAACAGTAGTAAAGATTCTGTTTTGATAAATCAATATGAAGATTGGAAAATACAAAAAAAAGATTATATTTCTTTGTTTCAAACTCCAATTAGTAAAAGAGATAGTACACTCAATTTGACTCAACTAGCTTCACAAATAAACGAACTAGAAAGAGAAATTTCTAAAAAATCAGAATCGTTTAAATCAACTACAAATCAAAAAGAATATACTTGGAAAGATGTAAAACAAACACTTTCTAAAAAAGAGGCTGCCATTGAGATAATTCGTTTAATAAGATGGAGTAACGGTAAACTAATAGATACTGTTTATGTCGCTTTGATTCTTACACAACAAACAAAAGACTACCCAGAGCTTTTAGTTTTAGAAAATGGAAAAGAAATGGAAAATGGAGCATTATCTTTCTATCAAAATAATGTTGAGTTTAAATTAGATGACAACGAATCTTACAATCAGTATTGGAAACCAATTCAAGACAAACTAGACGGTCTTTCTAAAAAGGGTTATTCAAAAATATATTTTTCAGCAGACGGAATCTATCACAAAATAAATCTAAACGTACTTCAAAATCCAAAAACAGGAAAATATTTGGTAGAAGAACAAAATGTTCAGCTCATTACAAGTAGTAGGGATTTGATAGAACAAAAAGATAATTTAAAGAAAAATTTTGAAGAATATAATGCTTTTCTATTGGGTTATCCTTCTTATAACTTGAATGGAAAAGATACTTTGAAAACAAATGGAGAAGACAGAAGCCTAAACGGTTTGCAACGTATTATAGGAGCGCAAACGGTTGTACCAGTTTTGGAAGGAACAAAAATAGAAACTAATAAAATCAATAGTCTATTAAAGCAAAATAATATTTCTACTACACTTTTACAGAATCAAGAAGCCACAGAAGAGAATATAAAAGCTCTCAAAAATCCAACAATTTTGCATTTTGCTACTCATGGTTTTTTCATTAATGAAATCACAACAGGCGAAGCAAAAACATTACAAGAAGCCGAAGACAGAAGTCTTTTAAAAAATCCATTTTTAAGAAGTGGACTTTTACTTGCAGGTTGCCAAAACCCACAAACAGGAGAAGAAGACGGAATATTATCAGCCGAAGAAGCTATGAATCTAAATCTTGATGAAACAGAATTAGTCGTTTTATCTGCTTGTGAAACTGGCTTGGGAGATGTTCATAATGGAGAAGGAGTTTATGGACTTCAACGAGCATTCCGACAAGCTGGAGCAAAAACGGTTATTATGTCACTTTGGAAAGTAAGCGATGAAGCAACACAGCTTTTGATGACTACTTTTTATGATGAATTTTTGAGTGGAAAATCAAAACGAAAAGCCTTCAAAATCGCTCAATTAAAACTAAAATCAACATACCCAGAACCATATTATTGGGGAGCTTTTGTGATGGTGGGGGAATAAAACCAAGTTAGAAGTCAGATTTTAGAAGTCAGAAGTGAATCCAATGAAAAAGTCTACTAAATTTTGAAACTTGGGAGGCTTTTCTACATTTTGCTCCTTAAAAAAACTGCAATCTTTTTTTTGTCTTACATCGGAGAGCAAAAATATGATGTGTGTTTAAAGACTATATAGCTATATAAAATTGTACTTTTCCGTTATTGATAGGATTTTATTGTTCCAAATGGTTGACGAATAACTCAAAAAAAACACTTTGTGATAAAAAGTAAAAAATGCCTTTTTGCATAATTATTATTTTATATTTTACTTTGCATCTAGTTACTAAATAGTAACTTTAGTTATTTATTTTTATTCATTATTAAGCATCTTAATTGTAAAATGTTATGTTATTTAGAAATTTCAAATTCATTCAAATTCATTCAAATTCATTCAAATTCATTCAAATTCATTCAAACTAATAACTAAATTTAGTTTAATTTTATTCTTAGCTATTTCTATTTTTTCTTGTACTGAATCTGAAAATATAGAGGAAGTTACATCAAAAGTAAATACGAATAAAAAAGTGAGTACAACTGATTACTCAACTCAAAAAGAAAATCCAACTATTTTAGGTAAACAGCTCAATGATCCTTATACTGTCGAACAGATGAGCTTGGCTTGGGACAAACTAAGTAGCACAAAACGTCTTCCTTCTAAAGAAAGTATAATAAAAACTACTCATTATTACGTAAAATTTATTCCGAAAAATGAGGCAGAGTTAGATATTTTAAAGAAAGATTCTACTCTAATTTTATACGAATATCCTTTAGATTATGAAATTTTAAAACAAGGAGATTATTACCGTGAAGCAAATCTACCAAAAGATCAACCTACTTATCAGTATGCATCTGTACCTGTAAACAAGGATTTACCGATAGGAGTAGAGTACGAAATACTCAAAAACCTTTTCATCCCAGATGAATTTAAGATAGGACAAAAACCTACTATAAACTTTTCTATCAAAATGATTGAGGAATTAGTAGATACTTCGATAGATATGGTCGCACCAGACCCTATTGATATTATAGCAGCAACAAGATGGAGACCAGCAGGTAGAATAATGGTTTGGGATGATAACTTTGGAAACTGGAGTCCAGTAAGAGGAGCTATTGTAAGAGCTAGAAGATGGTACACTACTCATACTGGGGAAGTTAATGAAAATGGATTCTATAGTTGTGATGGGCAATTTAGGAGACGTGCTAATTATAGCATTGTATGGGATAGATATCACTATAGTATTAGAAGTGGTGCTGTTGGACAGGCTATTTTTAATGGTCCCAAACAAAGAGGAGATTGGAATTTAAATATAGCAGACAATAGTTTAAGCCAGTTTTACGCTTTTATTCATTTAGCTGCTCATCGATATTATTATCTTGATATTTTAGGTATAAAACGTCCACCACTAAATTCAACATGGAAACCTCAAATGAAAATAGGAGCTTATGATAAAGATGGAAGAGCAAACCATAATGAAGACAGAAGACTTCTAGGTATAAGAAATCAAACAAAAATGTATCGTTTACAAAATGGAAATATAAGAGATAGTGAAACAATGTATAATGTAAGTTTACACGAACTAGCACACGCTTCTCATTGGGAACTCAGAAAGAATAATTGGGATAATGGACGTACAGAAGATAAATTACAAGAAAGTTGGGCAATGGGTGTAGCATGGCGTTTAACTCGTCTGAGATATCCTAGACATAACGCTTTTGAAAATTTGACCTTTAGATGGATGCGTACAACTGGAGAAAGTCAATATACTTCTCTAATTATAGACTTAATGGAAGGTAATAATCAAGGAGTAACTGATACAAGCTTTCCTTTTGATAGAGTAAATGGTTATACATTAGCTCAAATTGAATCAGGTTTAGATGTTTGTGATAATATTCAGGATTTAGAAACTCGTCTAAGAAATGACCACACAAATACATCTGAACAATTTCTAAATGAGCTATTTACCCAATATATAAATTTATCAAGATGAAAAATACAGCATTATATTTAATCTCTAGTTTTTGTCTTTTTATTTTCTGTTGTACTTCTTGCGATACAAATTGTAATGATTGTGGCAGTTACAAAACTGTTTCTTATTTTATAGAAAATAATTCTAATCAAGAATTAGAGTTAGTTTTTTTTAGAGAAACCCAAAATGTACCAAGTTCATTACAAATAGGAAATAGACTAAAATTGCATCAATTATCTGTAGTTTCACAAGAGGGGATTTTGTGTTGTGAACCTTTTTTCTATGATTCGCTTCAGATTAAAAATAGAAATTCTATTATAGAAACTTTTTACAATAAAAATAATAGTATTTCTGCTTGTAATGATTTAAAAAATCCACTATGCGAAAATAACTATGAATTAATTCGAAATGATAAAGACTCAAAAGAAAATGAGTTTTTAGAATATCTCATAACAATCGAATAATAATTCTTAGAAAATGAAAAAGCCTACTAAACTCAAAAATTTAGTAGGCTTTTTCTTGTATAATTTTTCTTTCTACAAATTATTATCAATTACCTTTTGTCTTTCGGTTTGTTCTCTTTCTAAAGTAGCTTGTTTGCGCTCCTGTTCTGCTTCCGAAAGTTTATCAGTCGGACAAGGATAATCAAACAAACATTTGTCTTTGATAGCTTTTTCTACAATTTCAGGTACCATTTTTTCCCAGCCCTCTTTTCCTGATTTTATCATTTCTAATACATTATCAGAAAAAATATGTAGATTTTCAGTATTTATATTCTGAATAGTAGCGAGTTTTTGAGTTTCTAATAAATATTTGTATAAAAATGCTTGTTTAGGAGCAACCTCAAAATCTTCACAACCCAAAATTTTATCTGTCCCCGGAATGCGTGAAGGATAAATATACATTTTGACATTCGAGCCAAATAACTTACCAAAGGCTTCCAAAATTCCACCATTCAAATTAGTATAAAATTCATCTTCAAAAACATCTGCCAAAGAATAAATTCCTAAAATAATTCCGATTTTCTTTCCACGAGTAAATAATGATAAATATTCTACCAAACGATAATATTCTTGATAGTTAGAAATAATAACTGTTTTGCCCATCGAACAAAGAATATCTACCCTATCCAAAAAATCTTCATCACTGATTGTTCCCTCTGCACGGAGGTTGGCAAGTGTCAGCTCCACCAATACCAAAACATCTTTATTAGCTACATCTTGTTCGTCCTTAAACATATCCAAACCTCTATCCAACATATCCACATTTACATGAGTAGGTGGACGAAAACGACCACGAAGAGCCAAAATATTTTTCTTATATAATGCTTCTGAAGGCTGCAAAACATTTCCATTCGAACCAAACATAGCAGCATTACTCATTCCATTTTTGACCAATTTCAAGCTCATCAAACGATTATCTACCTCTTCAAAATCAGCTCCTGTCATACGAAACATATCCACCTCAATCCTATCTCTAGACAAATTATCCATCAATGAAGTAAGCATCAAATCTGGATTATCGGCATGGTAAAAACAAGCATGAATCAAATTTACACCCACAATACCCACTACTTGCTCTTGCAAAAATTTATGATTATCTAGTAAATTGATATGAATAATAACTTCATTGGGAGGCGTATTTGGCTTTAATTGGAAACGAACGCCAATCCAACCATGTCCACGGTTTGTTTTGCTATAATTCAAAACTTCAATAGTATTCGAAAACGAAAAAAAACAAGTATCAGGGCGATGCTCCCTCAAACGCTCTTCGACCAATTCATACTCATGAGAAATCATTTTTATCAACCTAGATTCACACACATATCGCCCACTTTCTTCTGCTCCATAAATGGCATCACTAAACGCCATATCATACGCTGACATTGTTTTGGCAATCGTACCAGAAGCTGCTCCTGCTTTGAAAAACTGCGCTGCCACTTCTTGCCCAGCTCCAATTTCAGCAAAAGAACCATAAATACTTGCATCAAGATTGACTTGCAAGGCTTTTTGTTTGGTGGTTAATAATCTACTTGTTTCTGTTGTGGTCGAATTATTGGTACTCATAACTATTATGAAGGCTTTTTTGGTTAGTAAGGAAAGTAATCAATGCAAGTAAAGCAAAAATCAGACTTAAAATTACAAAAATATAGCAATAAAAACTATTCCTTTAGTGTTAATTTTACACTAATGATTTTTGAAATTATTTTAATAGAAAAAACAAAGTTATTTATCTGATATTCAAGGTTTTTAATCGAATAAATAAAGTTTTTTTTAAAAAAAATAGAAAAAAATAAGAATGTTATAAAGGGTAGCGTTTCAAACGGCAGCAGTGAAAATAGCAGCTAAATAGGTTGTTTTCGTTTTGATAAATAAATAACGTATCTTGTTTTAACTCATCTAAAACACCAAAAAATAATGAACGAACTTGTAAAAATAGAACTAATAGAAGGAAATCAAGTAGTTGATAGCCGAGTTATAGCAGAAGGATTAGGAATAAAACACAAAACCCTTTTGGAAACAATCAGAAAATATCAAACTGAATTGGAAAGTTTGGGAAGGGTGGCGTTTGAAACGGCGACCTTATCGACAAAAGGAGGAAATCAATTATTTTCATTTTGCTACCTCAATGAATTGCAATGCAATTTTGTAGTAACCTTGAGCCGTAATACTCCTCAAGTAGTTTCTTTCAAACTTGCTTTAGTGAAAGCTTTTTATGCTGCACAAAAAGAAATCGACTTTCTAAAAGAAGTCATTGAAGAAAGTGAAGATGTACTGACAAAGAAACGTAAAATCTATAAAAAACAGGGTTATTCTGATAATTGGATAGAAAAAAGACTTGAAAGTATAGAAGTGAGAAACGAATTAGAAGCATTATGGAGAACAAAAGGAATAGATAATCCTCGTTATTTTGCTATTTTGACAAGTATTATCTCAAAGGAAACATTTGATATTACACCTACTGAACACAAAAAGCTAAAAAACTTAAAAAGTCAGAATTTAAGAGACCATATGACAAATACAGAGTTAGCTTTTATTACTTTAGCCGAAGCAGCAACAAAAGAAATTAGTGAAGCAGAAGATGCTCAAACCTATCAAGAACTAAAAGGAGCTTCTAAAAAAGGAGGAAGTATAGCAAAAGAAGCTAGAAAAATGCTAGAAGCAAAGACAGGAAAAAAGATAGTAAGTTCGCTCAATTTTTTACCAAAAAACAGAGATAAATATTTAAAAAAATAAAGGAATTAATCAAAAAATGATACTTTTTTATGAGTATCATTTTTTTGATATTTATCAACTATCAATGAGGCTTTGCTCTCGTTGAGGATTAAAATTAAAACTGCTTTCTACGATTTTTCTTAAAGTCTTCAAAAACTAATTGTCCTAATCCTTGCAAGCCCGAATAATACGCATTTCCACCATTTGTAGCTGTAAATTCTTTTACAAAACGCTGTAAATAGGGGTCAGAAGCAATCATAAAAGTAGTGATTGGAGTTTTGAGTTTTTTACATTGTGCTGCAAGATTCAATGTTTTATTTAAGATAGTTGAATCTAATCCAAAACTATTTTTGTAGTATTTCAAACCTTTTTTGATACAAGTAGGCTTTCCGTCTGTAATCATAAAAATCTGCTTATTTGGGTTTTTTCTGCGGCGCAAAAGCCCCATAGCAAGTTCCAAACCTGCCACCGTATTTGTATGATAAGGTCCAACTTCCAAATAAGGCAAATCTTTTATTTCAATCTGCCATGCATCATTTCCAAAAACAATAATATCTAGCGTATCTTTTGGATATTTTGTAGTAATGAGTTCGGCAAGTGCCATCGCTACTTTTTTGGCTGGCGTAATTCTGTCCTCTCCATACAAAATCATCGAATGCGAAATATCAATCATCAAAACGGTTGAAGTTTGAGCTAAATATTCCTTTTCTCTAATAGTAAGGTCATTTTCTGTCATGCGAAACTCTCCAATCCCACCATTTATTTGAGCATTTTTGATAGATTCGGTAAACAAAATTTGGTCTAAATCATCTCCAAAACGATACGGACGTTCATCAGCCGAAACATCGCCACTATTTCCATGAAATTTTGTTCTGTGATTTCCTCCTTTTGATTTTTTGAGCTTTCCAAAGATTTCTTCTAGTGCGCTTCTTCTAATTGTTTGGTCGCTTTTGGGAGTTACTTTTATTTCTCCAGTAGCTGTATTTTCTTCTAAATAACCTTTTTCCTTCAAATCTTCAAAAAAATCGCCTATTCCGTAGCCTTCTCCTGTCAGGTTGTGCTGCCTATCCAAATCGGTTAGCCAAGACATTGCCTTTCCTACATCTCCACCAGCCATCGATAAAAGTTGAAGAAACATATCTAATAAACTCTCAAATCCATTATTTTTGCTTGATTTGGGTGGTGTATATTTTCCGAAGCGATAACCTTCCATAATTTTATATTTTAATTTTATAAATTTTTTCAACTATTTTTTATTGAAACTAAGTATTTATGGATTTAGTTTTAGATGAGTATCATTTATACTCAATTAAAAGTGGTTTTAGAAACTCTAGGGGCTTTAAAATGTTTAGGGTTAAATACAGGAGATTTTTATAAAAAGGTTTTTTATTTTTGCTATTTATCTTTTTGTATTTTTTCAGAAATATCTTTTGGTAGCTTTTTGATTGCTTCTTGTAATTTTTTCTCATTAGCAGTAATTCTATTTTTATCTCTCAAATTATAGTTATAATGAGTAAAAAGATAATAGATTAATATTCTATTGTAGGTATCTAGTTCATTATCTGCAATCATATCTAACATTTTTGTTTCTAGTTTACCTGGGTTTTGTGTTTCGGCTAATGCTCTGCCTGTTCGGCTCATACTTCCATAATAATGATTCTGGCTAGGGTTTTCTGTTCTAAGTGTGATTCCTAAAAGCAAATCCAAAACATTAATATCCAGTACTTCTAATTCTTTAATGTAGGTTTGTCGTTTTTCCCAAGCATAACTTCCGTCTGAGGCTCTCTCAAATCTATCATTCATAATATCCAAATGCGCTCGTAAGAAAATATCCCATTTTACAGTTTCGGCTGAAAGTTTGGCAATACTCAAAGCGTGATAACGAGGTGATAAATCTTGACTACAACCACCAATTACTCTGCGACCACGTTTCAATTCTAATTCTGTTTCTTTAGAATGATATGTGCCTACATAATATTCAAAATCATCATTCGAACCTCCATCTATTTTAGCTTCTTCAACGGCTTCTTTCAATAAATCATCAAATTTTGAATCTTTACTTCTTAGTTTTTCAATATTTTCTACTAGTAAAGAAGCCCAAATACTATCAACTTTATAAAAATCTTTATAGTCTTCGTAGTCTTTATATTTTGGCTTATTTGTTTTGCTATTGATATATTCTAAAAACTGACTAACTTTTGAGTCTTCATTACTACCATAATGAACGCCACTTTCATACGCTTTTTTATAAAAAATTTGTTCTGTTGTATCAACCATACAATCTGCATACTGAATCATTTTGGCGTATTTTTCTTTGAGTGGAACTGCTCCATTGGTATTTAGAATATAAAATGCAGAGATGCTTTCTTTCTCATAATCCGTTTTTGAATAATGTTTATAAATCCATTTTCTATTTTTTAGATTTTCGCCTTCATAATTCTCTAATTCTTCTTCAAAAACAATACTATTTGTTTGCTCTTCTCCTAAGCCCATTGTAGCAAATTTGACTCTATCATTATCTTGATAATCTTTATAGCTATATTTTACCAGCAAAGCATTTTTTCCTTGCTCTTTTGTAGCATATTTTTTGATAAAATCTGAATACGAAATATTTGAATCCATATCTTGTCTCATTTTATCAAAGTTTCCTCTTTGCACAGTCACAAAGTTTGTTTTTGCTTGATAATTACTCAAATAGGTTTTGTTCAAATCACATATTGCATACTTCAAATTCAGAGAATCAACAATGTATTTGAGTTGTGAAATGGTTTGTTTTGAATAAATGAGTTCTTCTTTTGAGTTTCCAAATTCAGAAGTTGGTTTGTCTTCAAAGTCTTGAGAAAAGACAGAAGTAACATAAAAAAACAGGAGAAATACAAAAAGTAGATTTTTCATAATTGATTTTTAGTGGTGTTGTAAAAAGTATGATAAGTTATTTGGTTGTTGGTGTCGCTTCGCTAAAACACCAACAACGGCATTG
>CAKZOK010000059.1 GCA_937136415.1 uncultured Cytophagales bacterium
TGGGTAGTTTTTAGTTGTATAATTTTGCTATTCTAAAACGCTTTAAAAAAATCATACTTTGTGTAACACCACCAAAATTATAAATCACCTTTAGAAAAACTAAGACGAACAATACTATCTTCTTTAGCTTCCAAACTGTGAGGCGTTTTGCCTTCCAAAGTAATCAAACTTCCTTTTTTTAGGTCAATTTTTTCTTGATTTACTCCAAAATCAACATGTCCTTCAAATACTTCTACAATGATTGTAAAAGGTGCTTGATGTTCTTTTAGAATTTGTCCTTTTTTCATCAAAATACGAATCTCTTTTGTGTTTTGGGTTTCTAAAATGACTTTTGTAACTATTTTTTGGTCGTTATATTCTAAGTTTTCTAATAAAGATGCTGTTTTCATGATTGTGTAATTTATGTAGAATAGACTTTAGTCTGTTCAAAGTGATTTTTTTGATAAATGCTACTAAGGAATTGAAATTAAATAACATACTCATTTTGAAATAATAAATCATTGATGTTCAATGTATTACATTCGTAATTAGCTACGCTGAATATTCATTTCGTAATCTTTAATTAGCTTCGCTGCTTTAGCAGGTCGTAATTGTTCCTAACTCTTTTTTCCATTCATATATTCCAATTTTGATTGAAAAATATAGGCGATAGAAGTTGCTCTTTGTTTGGCTTCATCGGCTTTATTTCCCTCAAAAAATTGGTCGACTGTTTCTGTAAATAAAGTAAGCCAGTTTTCAAAATGAGTTTTATCGATAGGAAGAGGAATGTGTTTTTCAAATGGATTTCCTTTATAACCACCTTCTCCAAACAAAATTCCGTTCCAAAAACGATACATTATAGGCAAGTGAGAATCCCAGTTTACACTAGCAAAATCATTGAAAATAGGCGATAAAAGAAGGCTTTTATTTACTTTATCATAAAAAGTATCGACGAGTAGTTTTATATCTTCCTCGTTCTGAATATCATTTTTTGTTTCTTGTTGCATTGAGAGTATAAATTTTTATATTTGTAGCAAAAATTGTTACACACAGATATTTTATTGTTTTCAAATTTATCTATTTTTAATTTTAATATCAAGAAAAAATTGACAACTCCAACCACTCCAGCCAGTCGGCGTATAGGGTATTTAGATAGTATTAGAGGAATTGCAGCTTTGGCAGTAGTTATTTTTCATGCAAATGCTTGGCTTGATTTTACTAAAGATATTCATTTTATGATTATTCCTCATGAAAATTTTAAAGAAACAAATACACATTTAGGCTTTTTTCTAGGTGCTTTTGGCTGTGTAATTTGGCTAGTTTTGGCTATGTCTGCTCCCAAATTTTAGAAAAAAATAGAAAAGAAACCTTTGCTGTTTTTAGGAGATATTTCGTATGGATTATATATTGGTCATTGGCTTATTTTTGTAAATATTTTAGAGCCTCACTTTAATTGGTTTTTATCAAAAATTGGTTCTTATTACCTCACTCATATTGTGGTCAGGTATTTTATGATGATTTCGCTTTCGCTTCTTTTTGCTACTTTTCTTTATTACATAATAGAAAAACCATTTATTAAGATAGGCTATAAAGTGGCTAAAAAGTATAAAAATAAATTAGTCTTTAGATTGAATTAACTTTATTTATTTCAATACAAAAAAACCATCTCAAAATAAATTGAGAAGGTTTTTCTTCTTTACTAAAAAAAGAGTTCCAATTTTTACTTTACTCCTCTGTTTTTTTAGTTTTTTGTTTCTTGATTTTGACAGTCAGTTCTGGCTCTCCTTCTTTATGGTCTGCCATTAATGTATCACCTTCCTGTACTTCGCCTTTTAGGAGTTCTTCTGCAACTGGGTCTTCCAAATATTTTTGTATTGCTCGGTTGAGAGGTCTTGCTCCATATTGCTTATCGAATCCTTTATCTGATAAAAAGTCTTTTGCAGGTTCGGTAAGTTCAATATTGTATCCTAAAAGTTTTATTCTATGGAATAATTTATCCAATGAAATATCAATAATTTTGTGAATATGTTCTCTTTCAAGTGAATTGAATACAATTACATCATCAAGACGATTCAAAAACTCTGGTGAAAATGCTTTTTTGAGAGCTTTCTGAATGGTGTTTTTCATCAAATCACCACTCATATCTACTTTAGATTGCGTAGAAAAACCTACACCTGCACCAAAATCTTTTAGCTGACGCACTCCAATATTTGAAGTCATGATAATGATTGTATTTCTAAAATCTACCTTACGACCTAAGCCGTCAGTTAGGATTCCATCATCAAGAACTTGTAATAAAATATTGAAAACGTCGGGGTGTGCTTTTTCAATTTCATCAAGCAAAATAACACTATAAGGCTTACGACGAACTTTCTCTGTGAGCTGTCCACCTTCTTCGTAACCCACATATCCTGGAGGCGCACCCACCAAGCGAGAGATAGAAAATTTTTCCATATACTCACTCATATCAATACGAATAAGCGCATCAGGACGGTCAAAAAGATAAGTAGCCAACACTTTTGCAAGCTCTGTTTTTCCTACTCCTGTTGGTCCTAAGAAGACAAACGAGCCGATGGGTTTGTTTGGGTCTTTTAAGCCTACACGAGTACGCTGAATTGCTTTTGTAAGTTTTACGACAGCTTGGTCTTGTCCGACAACCTTTCCTGTTAAGGCTTCTTTCATTCCCAAAATTTTCTGTCCTTCACTTTGAGTAATACGTTTTACTGGTATGCCTGTCATCATCGCAATTACTTCTCCGATATTATCTTCTGTAACTGGATAAGTCATTTTGCGTGTTTCGTGTTCCCATTTATATTTTGCACGCTCCAGTTTTTCAATCAAGCGTTTTTCTTTATCTCTAAGTTGTGCAGCTTCTTCGTATTTCTGACTCTTCACAACTTGGTTTTTTTCTACCTTAATATCTTCAATATCTGCTTCTAATTTCGTGATTTCTTCTGGAACATGAATATTATTAATATGCACTCTTGCGCCAGCTTCATCAAGAACATCGATGGCTTTATCAGGCAAAAAACGGTCGGTAATATATCGTTCTGAAAGTGTTACGCAGGCTTTTATTGCATCATCGTCGTATTTTACGTGATGATGGTTTTCGTATTTGTCTTTGATATTATCTAAGATTTGAACGGTTTCTTCTACGTTGGTAGGCTTAATCATTACCATTTGAAAACGACGAGCTAATGCGCCATCTTTTTCAATATACTGACGATATTCGTCCAAAGTAGTTGCACCAATACATTGTATTTCGCCACGAGCAAGGGCAGGTTTGAACATATTGGAAGCATCAAGTGAACCCGAAGCACCCCCTGCGCCAACAATAGTATGAAGCTCATCGATGAAAAGAATAATATCTCTATTTTTTTCAAGTTCGCTCATAACAGCTTTCATGCGCTCCTCAAACTGACCACGGTATTTTGTACCTGCAACAAGCGAAGCAAGGTCTAGGGTAACAACACGCTTACCAAACAAAATACGAGAAACTTTGCGTTGAGTGATTCTTAAAGCCAAACCTTCGGCAATGGCAGTTTTGCCTACCCCTGGTTCACCTATCAAAATAGGGTTGTTTTTCTTACGGCGAGAGAGGATTTGAGCTACACGTTCAATCTCTTTTTCACGCCCAATAATTGGGTCTAATTTGTCGTCTTCGGCAAGTTTGGTAAGGTCTCTACCAAAATTATCTAAGACAGGAGTACGTGATTTTTCAGTTGATTTTCCTTGAGAAGAGCTTCCAGTTCCTCCAGAGGCTTCTCTTCCACCACCAAAAATACGTCCTTCGTCATCGTCATCTTCTGCTGCCGATGTGATAGGTTTGTCTGTATGATATTGGAGCATTTCTTTTACTACTTCATAAGTAATATTAAATTTTTCTAAAGTGTGAGTGGCAATACTATCCTCATCTCTCAAGATAGATAAAAGCAAATGTTCTGTTCCGATTAAATCAGATTTAAAAATTTTTGCTTCTAAATAGGTTATTTTCAAGACTTTTTCAGTCTGACGAGTAAGAGGGATATTGGCAAGATTACGAATATTATAAGTTGCAGTTCCTTGAGAGTTTCGCTCTATTTCGGCTTGCAATTCTTCTAATGTAACTCCTAATTTTTTTAAAATATTAATGGCACTTCCTTCTCCTTCTCGTATCATACCGAGCAATAGATGTTCTGTACCTATATAATCATGTCCAAGTCTTATAGCCTCTTCTCTAGCTAGAGAAATAACTTCTTTGACTCTGTCTGAAAATTTGGCTTCCATAAGTAAGGTTGTATATTTATTTAATTAAAATTATTTCTTGATTAAACAAGAACTATTGACCAATTTGTTTCATTGCTTTAATAAATAAGCAAAAAATATCTATTATTTACAAGTTTGAACGGCTTAGAGCAATAAAATGTTTAGACTAAGACACTTTATAAAAAAAATCAATTATTGGTTTCTTGTTTAGATTTAGAATTAAATGATTGGTTTTCTTTGTTTTAGTTGTTGATAATCTATTATTTATTTTTGTGTAGAAATTGTAATTTATGAGAAATTACTTAAAAGTGTTTTTGCGTTTGTTCCTTCATTAAATAATAAATCTAAGATACTCAAATTATTTTGAAAATTTGTGGTTGTATGAGTCGTATTTTCAAACTTATTGCCAAATGTTTGGTAATATTCTTTGTGTGAAAAAATGGCAGGTTTTTTTGGGGAGATATTATTTCTTTTATCTATTGTTTTGTTATCTGTTTCTTTTTCAAAGTGTTGTGTTTTGTTGATTGGAATCTGAATACGTAATAATTTCTGACAAATAGTCAGTATTTTGTAATTAAATTCCCATAAAAGTTGAGGTGGATTTTCATAAATATCCTCCAAAAAATCAGCATAATGAATAAAAAAAGGACTTTTTCCGTAGGCAGATTTTATACTTTGCCAATGCTTGCGATTCCAGTCTGTTTTATAATCAATTTTTACATCTGTAATAATTGTTTTTTGACTTCCTTTCTGAACAGGAATTGTCAGAGCTAATTTTCCATTTGCTCCCAAAATATAAGCACGATTTCGGTAGCTTTGTTTGTTAAAATTTTCGTTGGCTTCCAAAATTATTTCTTTGCCTTCTTTATCAGCTTCTAAGATAGTTTTGAAGTAATCTAAGCAAGGAAGATAATGAAGCTCTATGAGTATTTTTTTCAAGGTCTAAACAATTAACTTTTTAGAATTTTTTATAATAAAAATAGTAGAAATTAGAAAACTAGCCTTTTTCTAATTTCTACTATTTTAAATGTATGGCTAGGATTACTTCTTAGCCTTCATAATTGCACCAATATCAACAAATGTGCCTCCTTCTCCTGCAACAACAGGTAGTTTTCCGTCCCATTTTTCGATAGCCTTTAATCTTAAAAGTTCATCATCTAAAGATTGTTGTAATAGTTTTTGAGCATCAGATTGTGCTTGTGCTCGTACTCTTTCTTGCTCGCCTTCTGTTTTGATACGCTCAAGGTCATTTAATGCAGTAAGTGCTTTTTGTTCTGCAATTTGCTTCAATTCAATGGCAGAATTAAATTCTTCTGAAAAATTAAAATCTACGATAGAAAAATCAGTAACAATAATATTATTTTCAGACAAACGCTCCTTGATGTACTTGTAAACATCGTCTTTTACTTTTGGGCGTTTGGTAATAAGCTCTTCGGCAGTATAAAGAGCTGCTGCTGATTTGATAGATTCTTGAATGACTGGTTCGATAATTGTTTTCTTATAATTTAATCCTAAATCTCTATAAATAATATTCGCTTTTTCTTTGGAAAGGAAAAAATTGAGAGCAACTTTTGAGGTAACAGGCTGCAAATCTCTTGAAGAGGCAGAGGCATTGGCTTCCATTTTCTGAACACGAACATCAAGTTGAATAACCGTCGAAACGAAAGGATTAACGGCATGCATTCCTTCGGGTAATAAAATATCTTGAACAGCACCAAAATTAGCTACTACGCCAACTTTTCCAGATTCGACAACGACAAAAGTTCTAAATAAAAACACAAGAGCAACAAGAATGACTACAAGAGTACCAATTCCTAAAAAGACTTTTTTAGGAGAAACAGAGGAATTATTCATAATTTTTAAAAGTTTAATTGAAGGGTATTTTTTGATGAAATTATTAAGCAATATAACGTAAAATAATTTATTGAAATCATAATTATTTGCTCTAAGTATTTTTCACGTAAAAACTAAGTGTAATGTTTTTAATTAAAAAGTGTTTTTTAAATTAAAAAGTGTTATTTTTGTTTATTCATATTATTTCAGTGTTTAATCTAGATACAGATTTGAAAATTATTACTTATTTAAAGCTACTACTACTACTATTTTATTTATTTATTCCATTATCACTAATTGCTCAAAAAACAAATGAATCTGTTTCTTTTGATACTAAAAAACAAGTTTCACAGTTTTTGATAGATACTTGGGATAGTGATAAAGGATTGCCTTATAGCACCTTACGTCAGGTTTTTCAAACAAAAGATAAATATATTTGGGTGGGAGGCTATGAAGGGCTATTGCGTTTTGATGGAAATAATTTTGATTATTATTCTAGTAATACAATACCTGAATTAAAAACAAATAGTGTAACTAGATTTGCTGAAAGTTTAGACAGTACACTTTGGATAGGAACACAAGGCAGTGGGCTTTTAAGTTATAAAAATGGAATATTTAAAGTACATGGGTTAGAAAAAGAATACATAACAGCCATTCATATTTTAGATGAAACAGACTCTATGTATGTAGGCACTCGTTCAGGAGGTTTGTTTGGCTATGATATAAAAACTCAAAAATTTACATCTATTTTTAAAAATCAATTAGGAAAAGAAGCCATATATGACATTTTAGAATATCCAAAAGGAAAGTTTTGGCTAGGTACACGAAATAATGGTGTTCTTACATTAGAAAATAATATTTTGTCTGAAGTAGAAAGTGAAGTAGGAAAGTCTGCAACATTAAGACTTTATTTAGATAATCAAAATAAAGTTTGGGCTGGAACTTATAATGGAGTAGTGAAGTACCAAGAAGGTAAGTTTATTAGAAAGTTTAAAGCGATTAATGAGCGTATCTACGATATGAAATTTGATTTGGCAGGTAATTTTTGGATAGCCACTCATCATAATATTTATCGAAACAACCCAAGAACTGATGAGCTAGAATTGTTGAAAAGTAATACCAATGAGCCTTTTGAAGATACTCGTTCTATTTATATAGATAAAGAAGATAATCTATGGATACCTTCTATCAAACAAGGGTTATGCAGACTTTATGAAGGAAAATTTTTGAATTATACCACTCGGCAAGGGCTTGATTACTCGTCCATCAATTCATTAACAACATATAATGACAAGGATATTTTGGTTGGTACAACTAAAGGACATTTACATATTATTGATGTAGAAAATAATAAAGTAACGGATTATCCAACTAAAATAAACCTTACCAATCAAGAATTATTAAATATTAGGCAAGACAAAGAAGGTATTGTATGGATATCTACATATAAAGGATTGATAAGAAAAGATATAGATGGAACAGAACGAGTTTTTACTGAAAAAGATGGGCTGCCTACCAAAATGATTGTTAGGACATACCAAGATTCGAAAGGGCGATTTTGGATAGGAACTAGAGGAGAAGGGTTGGTAGAAATGAAAAAAGATAGTACTACTAATCAATATACCTTTGAAAAAATATCTACTGAGAGAGGTTTTGATTCATATTTTATAATGTCAATTAGAGAAGACAATAGAGGTAATTTGTTAGTTGCAACAAATGATAAAGGAATATTTATTGAAAGAGGTAACAAATTTGAATCATTTGGTATTGAAGAGGGCTTGCCTACCAATTTGATATTTAATATGTATTGTGATAAAGAAAATACCATTTGGATAGCTTCTAGTGCAGGAATAATACGTTGGAAAGATGACGAAAAAGTTTTTTTTGGAACTGAGAATGATTTTGTTAGAGAAAGCATATTTGATATTTTGGAAGACAGACAAGGGTATTTTTGGCTATCAACTAATAAAGGGGTATTATGTATAAAGAAAAAAGATATTAATGATTTGGTAGATAAAAAAATCACAAAACTTACTTGGAAAAGGTATAGTAAATATAATGGAATGGCTTCTGAACAGTGTACAGGAGCTGCCTCTTCTTTAATGTCTAAAAATGGAGATATTTGGATACCCACTTTTGGAGGAGTCTTAAAAATTCAACCAAACCTTTTGAAAGATAATCGATATTTACCTTCTGTATATATAAAACAAATTAGTCTGGACGATGAAATTTCCTTAGAACCCAAAAATATAACAATAGAACCTGACCAACAACGACTTATTATTGAGTTTACAGCTCTAAGTTGGAAAGCACCCCAAACAACCAAATTAAAATATAAACTACAAGGTTTTGACAAAGAATGGACAACTGTCACAAGTAAAAGACAAGCAACTTATACCAGCTTGCCTCACGGAGAATATACTTTTAAAGTAATTGCAGCAAATAATGATGGAGTTTGGAATAATGAAGGTGCAACCTTAAAAATAATTGTAAAGCCTCATATCTATCAAACTAAAGGGTTTATGGCAGCAATATTTCTGCTTTTAATGGCAGGAGTTTGGGGAGTTGTTAGTGTCAGAACCAAAATTATTAAAGCAAAAGCAAAAGAATTAGAAGAAATTGTAAAATTACGTACCAACGAACTTCAAAGTACTAATTCTGAGCTGATGATGCAACAAAAGGTAGTCAAAGCTCAAAATAAAAATATTATTTCTAGTATCAATTATGCAAAACGCATTCAAGTAGCCATGTTGCCTACAAGAGAATATATTCAAAAAATATTACCCAAACTTTGCATTTTGTTTTTGCCAAGAGATATTGTTTCGGGTGATTTTTATTGGATAGAAGAATATAATGAAAAGGTAATAGTAGCAACAGTAGATTGTACAGGGCATGGAGTTCCAGGGGCGTTTATGTCATTGATTGCAAATGATATTCTAAATAAAGTGGTCTTGGATTATTCTATTACAGAACCTCAATTAATTCTTGATGTATTAAACCAAGAAGTTATTACAATTTTAAACCAAAAGAAAACTGACAATAGAGATGGAATGGATATGAATATATGGGTTTGGAATAAGAAAAAGAATATAGTAGAGTTTGCAGGCGCAAAAAATCCATTGATTTATATCAAAAATCAAAAATTATATGAAATAAAAGCTAATTCGATGCCGATTGGAGGAAATTCATCATACAAAATAGAACAAAAATATATAAAACACACCATAAAAGTAGATGCACCCATTACAATTTATACCTTTTCCGATGGTTATCAAGACCAGTTTGGAGGAGTAAAGAATAAAAAATACATGAAATCTAAATTCAAACAGTTATTATTAGAAATTCATGCATTGCCTATGCCAGAACAACATAAAATACTAAAAGAAACATTTATAAAATGGAAACAAAACTACGAACAAATTGATGATGTGTTGGTAATGGGAGTCAAAATAATTCCTACATCAAATAAATAGCAAAAAGTATAATTTATTCATTCAAATTAACCTTCTAAACAAAGTTAATCAATAGACTAAGATTTATTTGTTCATCAAATTTGCGCTAAAGTATTTTAATGCGTATTTTTAAAATTATAAAGTAATCCTACCCTTAATAAAACTAACGTCTAAGTTACCTTTGTGAATTTTCTATTTTCCATAAAATCAAAGCTATTTTTATCATTTTTGGTGTTTCTTTTTGCAACCACCACCCTTGCTGCGATGCTTTTATGGTACGATTCACAAATGCAAGAAATAGAAAAACTTACCTCAACACTCTCACAAATTGATTTAGATATTCGCCAAACAGATAAATTAGAGCGTGACTTTTTTAGCTCGGAGGCTCTTAACTTAGATTTTTATGAAACAGGAGATAGTTATTATGTCTTGCAACACCAAGAGCTTACAGCCCAACTTCGAAAAGATTTGTTGAGCCTAAGAATGCACCCTTTTATTCCATCAAAAAAATTGCGCCATCATATTGATACATTGCGCCGTTCGGTACGCAAATATGAAACAACATTTGATGATTTGGTTACTAAAATATATCAAAGAGGTTTTAAAACCCAAGGCTATGAGGGAAAAATGAATGAACACATGGATTCGCTCCTCAAAACACCCTTAAACAAACTTTTGTTAGTTAGAATCCAAAATGCTCAACAACATTTTCTTTTGTATAAACAAGAATCTCAAATCCAACAGGTAAATACACTCTTGAAGGAATTGCAAAAGAATATTGAAGAAGTATCAGAAAAAAAATATAGAAACATAGCTATTAAAGCCGAAAAACGAACTGATTGGAAAGAATTAGCCAATAAATATGAAGTTTTATGGCAAAAAATAGCAAAAACAGAACGAAATATAGGGTATAGAAGTAAATTAGGACTAAAAGGAAAACTCAATATACTATCCAATAAGATAGAAAGAGCCATTGAAAAAATAAATAGAGAGGTGCATAAAGATAATGAAGCATTCAGAATACAGAGCCGAAAACAACTAATTTGGGTAGTTAGTGCAAGTGTGCTTTTAAATCTTATTCTAGGTTTATGGGTGGTAAGAAAATTAGGAACGCCTATAAAACAAATTTCAGAAACAATTCATAATGTTATCAAAAATGATTTCTCAGCAGAATGGAAACCAATTCCGATACAACACCCAGACGAAATTGGAAGGCTTGCTAAAGATGTAAATTTATTAGTAAGCAGAATTTTGGAACGAACAGCAGAAGTCTTTCAACAAAATGAAGAATTACAAGCACAAAAAGCAGAGCTAGAACAACAAACTGAAGAAATCCTTTCTCAACGTGATGTTGTAGAATCTCAAAATCAATCTATTCATGCACAAAATAAATACTTAGAAGACCAACAACAAGAGATTCAGCTTCAAAACAGAAATATTACAGCAAGTATAAATTATGCAAAACGCATTCAGAGAGCGATGCTTCCAACACAAACATTTTTAGAAGAGCTTTTGCCAAATTCATTTGTGTATTTTAATCCTAGAGATATTGTTTCGGGTGATTTTTACTTCTTTGCCGAAAAAAATAATAAAATTATTGTTGCTGCCGTAGATTGTACAGGACACGGAGTACCAGGGGCATTTATGTCAGTTATAGGAAATGATTTGCTTACACAAATTGTGATTTGGAGAGGCATTACCGAAAGCAATTTGATTCTCAATGAATTACATAACGGAATTGTTCAGACATTAAAACAAGAAGAAACCGAAAACCGTGATGGAATGGATATTTCGCTCTGTGTTTTGGATAAAAAAACAAATCAAATTCAATATTCAGGAGCAAAAAATGCTTTGCTGTATGTTACACCAGATGGAAAAGTAAATCAGATAAAAGGCGACCGTCATCATGTGGGAGGAGTTGCCAAACAGCTAAAAAGAAACTTTACACCTTATAAAGTTGATACACCAAAAGGAACTCGTTTTTATTTATTTACAGATGGATATTTAGACCAGTTTGGAGGAGATGAAAGTAAAAAATATTCGAAAAAACGCTTTCAAATATTTATCGAAAAAATGAAAAACACTCATATTTTAGAGCTTCAGCACGAAACAGAACGAAACTTTATTGAATGGAAAGGAAATGAAAAACAAATTGATGATGTCCTTGTAATTGGTTTTGAAGTGTAATAATTGGGACGAAAGAAAGTGGGGGACGAGGGGCGAAAGAATATGGATTGGGGTAGGTTGTTCAGAATTTGATTATTTTTTCGTGCAGTTTTTGTGTCTTTTGAAATTTAGCTACATCGTAGCGTAATCTTGTTGTTTGTATTCTAAATGTGTCTAGTTTCAAGGTTTCGCTACGATGTAGCTCCTAAATGCGTTCATTTTGATTAAAATCTACAAAGGTTACGCTGCCATGCAGCTAGAATAAAATTTTAATTGCTATTTTTGATTTATAAATCAATCCATCAAAGAATGAAAATGACTAGTAAACTAAACTATAGGACGAATTTTTCAAATTCTGAACAGTCTAGGATTAGGGAATGAAAAAACCTCAACTACGATTGCATTTGAACCTCAACTACGATTATTTATAATAAAAAGCGAATTGCATAAATAGCCAAAACTACATTTATTGCAATCAATAAAATAGAATAAAAAAGTGTAGAATTAGAAATTTTATTCTTAGCCGTTGGTGGCGTTTTTGCCAATGATTTCAAAAACAAATAATAAGGAATTTTGAGATAATAAAAGAAACCTATTAAAGTAGCTATTCCAATTCCGATAAGAGCAAAAAGGTAAAGGGAGTTTTCAGAATGAGCTTGATAATTCTGATAAGCTACAAAAAAAACAATTATTTTTACCAAAAAACCACCCAAAGGAGGCATTCCAGCTAGAGAAAGAGAAGCAATCGAAAGAATTACTTTAGGAATTAAAGGTAGGTTTTTTAGATTTTTGATAAATAATTCATTACCAAAATGATGATTTTCTAATTCTGCTGCAATTTTCCAAACAATTACATTTGATAAAATATAAAAAAGCCAAAAAATAATAATGCCGTTTGAGGAAATAATAGTATTCTGAAAATTATAAACTAAAAGTAAAATCAAAAAACCCATTTGAGAAATACCAGAATAAGCAAAAAAACGCTTGAAGTTTATTTGTTGAATAGCCAAAAAACCACCAAAAATAGCCGAAAAAATTCCTATCATAGAAAGACTAGAAAAAATAATTTCTTGAAGAGATAAAGAAAGATAAATTGAATAATTTAAGATGAAAAATAAAATTCCAATAACAGCAATTTTTGGAATTGTACCTAAGAAAAAAACCGTCCCAGAAGAAGCATTCTTATATACTTCGCTTATCCAAAAATGAAGAGGAACAGCAGCTAACTTGAATAAAAAACCAATTCCAATCAAAACAAAACCCATCAAAAAAGTAGTTTGATTTGATTCTGTAAAATTATTTGAGGAAACAAAATCAAAGATGACAGGAATAGAAAAAGAGCCACTCAATCCATACCACCAAGAAAAACCATAAAGCAAACAAGCCGAACTCACAGCACCAAAAACAAGATAATTGAAGGTAGAGGCAATTAATTTACCTTTTTTGTTATTTATTTCAAGTAAAAATAAATTTTTATTGTCGTAATCCGTAATTAGCTTCGCTGCTTTGTCAGGTCGTAATCCGTAATTGAGATGTTTATCATAAAAAGCAACCAACAAATAACCACAAATAGAAAGCATTTCTAAACTTACATAGATACCGAAAATATTTGCCGAAATAAGTAAAAATTGTGCACTCAAAACACCACCTAGAAGAATGACAAACCATTCCGAAATTGTCTTATTATTTTTTTTATTGTAGGAATTTTGAATCCAAATACTAAAAAGTGCAGAAATAGAAATCAAGATTTTGAGATAATGACTAAATCTATTTTGATAAAATAAATCATTCCAAAAAAAAGCAGTTGTATCAGTTTCAATTTTATTTAAGGAAAAAATAAGTAAAATAAGATTGACCAAAATAGTAACAGAGCAAAGCCAAGAAACAAAAAAACGAGTAAATTTTTTTGGCAATAAAAGTCCACAAAAAGCCATCAACCAAGCCACAACTAAAAAAAGTTCGGATTTGAGAAAGTTGATGTCTTGCCAAGAAAAAAAGTAAAAAGTATCATTCATGTAGCTTATACTTTAGTGTGCAAAGAAAATGTAGTGTATATCTTTAGTATGCAAAAAACGTATCATACAAAATACGTCGCAGGCTAAAGCCTACGCTACATGCAAAGGTAAAACATAAAAAAAACTTCTCAAATTTGATTTTATACAAATAATGAGAAGTTTATTATTTCTTTATTCAGAAAGAGAAAAGTTTATCCTCTATCTAAAATTTCGTCGTCATACATTTTTCCTTCTGCTCCTTGATATTGAGCATCTCCAAAAGCAAGCATAGGAAAAAACACTATTCCTAAAAATACTAGACCAATTCCAAAACCAGTATCTTTACCAAATACTTTGGCAAGTTCAATATAAACTATAATTGCAATAATTATATTGACAATAGGAATAAGAAAAAGAACAACCCACCAAACAGGTTTGTTTACTATCTCCATCAATACAATTATATTGTAAATAGGTACAATAGCAGCCCACCCCGGTTTGCCTGCTTTTTCAAAAATTTTCCACATTGATGCTATCATTAATATAATAATAGCTAAATAAATAATTCCACCGACAATGCCAATTCCTTCTTCCATAAGAGTAAATTAAAATTAAGTTAAGAGATAAATAAATTTGAGTAATTTGAAATGTTTTGAGATTCTAAATAAACCTTAAAACAAGATTCAATTAACTAAATTTTTATCAAACTACAAAATTTTATTTATAGATTTAATCAAAATTTTAAAATATTTTACCTGCGTTTAATATTCCATTTGGGTCAAATACTTTTTTGATTTCTCTCATTAATCTCAAGTTTACATCGCCTAATGCAATAGACATATAGGGGCGTTTGGCAATTCCAATTCCGTGTTCGCCTGAAAGCATTCCCCCCAAACGTACTACTTCTTTGAATATTTCTCCAATTCCGTCCACTACTTTTGTATTCCAGTCTTGTTCAGAAATCTGTTCTTTTAAAATATTTACATGCAAATTTCCGTCGCCTACATGCCCAAAACAAACCGAACGAAAACCATATTTTTCTCCAATTTTTTTGATAGAAATAATAAGTTCTGGCAAATTTCCACGAGGCACAACCACATCTTCTGCCTTTGTGAGTGAATAAGCATTTACAGCAGGCGAAATGTTTTTACGCAACCTCCACAACTCTTCTTTTTGAGCTTCCGAATCAGCAAACAGAATTTCTCCTATTTTAAAATTTCCTTCTAAAGTTTCTACAATTTTTTCGGCATCTTGCATAATCATTTCTTCATTATTTCCGTCAAGTTCAATGATTAAATGCGCTTGAATATTATCTGGCAAATCAATATTTGTTTTTTGATTCATTTTGTCTTCCAAATAAAAAGCCGTTCTTTCGATGGCTTCACGTTCCATAAACTCCATTCCTGAAGGCGTAATTCCTGCAATATAAATGGCTGAGATAGCTCTACATGCTTCTTCATTGCTTTGAAAAGGAATAAGCAAGGCAATATTTTTGTGAGGATAAGGGCGAAGTTTGAAAACAATTTTGGTAACAATTCCCAAAGTTCCTTCGCTTCCTGTAATAAGTTGGGTAAGGTTGTAACCTGTTGAGTTTTTCAAAACATTTGCGCCTGTCCAAATAATTTCTCCTGTTGGCAAAACGACTTCCAAATTCAGAACATAATCACGAGTAACACCATATTTTACAGCTTTTGGCCCTCCAGAATTATGAGAAACATTTCCACCAATAAAACAACTTCCCTTACTTGCAGGGTCGGGTGGATAAAAAAGATTTTTTTCTTTGACTGCATTTTGAAAAACCTCTGTAATTACGCCTGTTTCGACGGTGGCTTGAAGGTTTAATGTATCAATTTCGATAATTTTATCAAAACGCTCCATCGAAATAACTACACCATGATTAGTTGGTAAAGCTCCACCACTCAAACTTGTACCACCACCACGAGGCGTAACAGGCAAAATATGAGCATTGCAAATCTTCATTATTTCACTAATTTCTTGTGGTGTTTTGGGCTTCAAAATTACATCAGGCAAGAAAGAATAATCTTCGGTATGGTCTTTAGAATAAATATTTCTATTTTTATCGTCTGTCAAAACATGTTCTTTGCCCACAATGTTTTCAAAATTTTGAATAATTGAAGATGTAAGTTTTCCAAAACTATTTTTTGAAGTATTTTTGAGTTTTGCAGTATCTGAAAGCATATATAATAGAGTTGAGGTTTTTAATTTAGGAATTACAAAAATACGATTTTTCTGCCTTTTTCTGCCTTCTATCCTACTTTTCCTTAGCTTTATTGATATTTGAGAGTAAATTGTGTAAGAAAAACTATTTATTTTTACTGTATTGGTATTGTTGTTGTGTTTTTTCATCTATGACGAGAACCGCTTCTGTTTCAGTCTTCATCTTATCTGGGTTTTGCAACTTAA
>CAKZOK010000060.1 GCA_937136415.1 uncultured Cytophagales bacterium
AATATGAAAGTCACTTATAATCAAAATACTACAGACGACTGCACAACAGGCATAGGAGAAGGAACTATTAATTTATCTCCTCAAGAGGGAGTTGCTCCTTATTCTTATTTGTGGGCAGATGCCAATACAAGTAATCCAAGAAGTGGACTTTCAATCGGTTTACAGAATGTTACAGTAACTGATGCTACAAACAATTCACAAGTAATTCCTGTCGTAATTGGCGTTCCTATTGTATGGACGGATTTACAAAATGTTGTTCAAAATAGTGGTATTTTAGCTGCTGAATCTACTGCAAGTTATACAACTGCAGGAGCAGTTTCGGCTGCTGGATTTACAGGAGATGGTGGAGTGACTTATTTTTATGATGCAACCAATACAACTTATATGGTAGGATTATCTGCAGCAAATTCAGACCCTGCTTGGACAAGTTTGGGATATTCAATATATGCTGCTCAAAATGAGATGTATGTATATGAAAGTGGGGCTTTAGTTCATACAAATACCTCTCTAAATGACGGCGACCGTATTTCTATTCTTCGTCAATCTGGAGTTATAAAGTATTATATCAATGAACAAGTAGCTTATACAAGTACAGTTACTCCTGCAACTACATTATATGCAGATGCAACAGTTTCACAAGGATTTTCTCCTTTAGTTTATGCTTCTTTTTGTACTCAAATTGCTGCAAATATAGAACTAAATTTTGTTCAAACTTCAGTAGATGATTGTACGACAGGAGCAGCAGAAGGAGCTATTACACTTACAGGAAGTGGAGGCACAACAGCTACTTATTCTTATAACTGGGATAGTGGAGCTTCAACAGCAAACCCTAGAAATAATTTATCTAGAGGACTTTATAGTATAGAAATGACAAATGGAGCTAATAACAAGACAACTCCTATTGTAGTTGGTGGTTTCATAAACTGGACTAATTTGACAGCAAATACTACTCAAATTGGAGGTACAGTTACAACCAATACACCAGCTTCTTGGTCATCTCCTGAAGGAGGAATATCTAGTAACCGATTAGCCTCTAATGGAGAAGGTGGTGTTACTTATATTGTTGATGATTTGAATAAGGCAGGCAACTACCAAATCGGATTATCTCTACCAACTGCAACTGCAACTACTTGGCAAACTTTAGGATATAGCGCATATATTGGGCTTCAAAATAGATTTATTATCTATGAAAATGGAACACAATATGGACCTTTTGATCCTATTTTGGCAGGAGATAGAATTTCTATCATTCGTAGAGCTGGAAATATTGAGTATTATGTAAATAGTACATTGATAAGACAAGTTGCTACAACGATGACAGATGAGTTAGCTGCTGATATTTCATTTATAAATGGTACTTGTCCTATTGTTTATGCTTCATTCTGTAATCCAGGATTTAGAATCCCTAACAAAATAGAGGCAACACAAAAGGTAAATGAAGTAGATACTGATACTGAAACATTTGTTGTATATCCAAACCCAAGTACTGGAAAAGTAAATGTACGTTGGACAAACTTAGAACCTAAAGCAGAAGCTACTATTCGTGTAATTGATGTCTTGGGTAGAGTATTAATTAATCAAAAAGTAACTAAATCAACTACTACATTGAATACAACTTTTTCATTAGAAAAAGAAAAAATAGGTGTATATGTAATTGAGGTTATTTCAAATAATAAAATAAAACGATTCAAAGTAATAAAAGAATAATTTTATTTTTACACAAAAAAAGACCATTCTATATAGAATGGTCTTTTTTTTGTCTTTTATGAAAAAGGTAAATTTATAATAGTAAAACCCTTGCCTCTTTAAACCTCTCATTCAAACTAATCTTTTTTTTCTTCTAGCAGATAAGTGCAAGATAGAATCTTATAAACTATAATTTCTAGTAATATTTATCCTAATAGTACTTATAAGTTCTTCTCTTTACTTCAATAAATTTGAAGTAATGGAAGTATGAGAAGCATTACGAGCAGGTACAAACGAAGCCAAAATAGTAACCACAACTACCGTAATACAAACCCAAAGAACATCTAAATATTTCAATTCGACAGGATAAAACTCTACTATTGAATTTCCATTACCCAAGGGAACAAAACCCCATTTTTGTTGTGCAAAAATAATTGAAACACTCAAAACAATCCCAACTATTGCACCAATCAAAGCTACTATTGCGCCCTCAAAATAAAATAAGCTGCGTACCATAGCCTTTGAAGCACCAATCGAAAAGAGAAGCGAAATATCATATCGTTTTTCTACTGCAAGCATTGCCAAAGAAAAGAAAATATTAAAACTAGCCAGCGCAAGTACAAACGAAAAAGCGATGTAAGCAAAAAAACGTTCTATCTTAAAGGCTCTTAAAATACTTGCTTGTTGTTCCTCAGCATTTTGTACAAGAAACTTTCCTTTAAACTTTCCTTCTGTATTTGTTTGAGCATTTTTTATTAAAATTCCTGATTTATTTTCTAACTCTGTTTTAAGTTGTCTTTGAACTTTATTTATTGAAAATCCTTCTTTTACTTTGATTTCTAAAGAAGTTCTATTTTTACCATAATCTGTTAATTTTTGTGCAAATGAAAGAGGAACAATGACATGATTTTGGTCAAATTGCTGTTCGATGAAAAGCACACCTCCTGTCATGACAACCTCTTGATTGAAGGCACTTAGTGGATTGGTGAGCGAAATATTTTTTACTCCTTTTTTGGGATACCAAACTTGCAGAGGCGTAATTTCATCATTCATGGCAACAGAAAGCATCGTATAAACTCCATAACCTAAAAGAGCAAAGTCCAAATCACCTTGTTTTATTTTAAATTGCCCATCGATAATTTTGTCTTTAAGCTGGTATTGTTCTGAAAAATTATTACTTACTCCTTTCAAATGCACTGCCATTCTTGTTTCTTTATATTGAATTAGTGCATTATCTTCAATTACCTCTGTGAGAGTCTGAACCCCCTCTACAGCTTTGATAGTCTGTATTAAGGAGTCTGTTAGGAGGAACGATTTTCCTTCTTTTGCCGAAATTTTGAGTTCAGCATTATAAGCTGTATGTAGCTTTCTTGTCAAATCTTCTAATCCATTAAATACCGAAAGTACAATAATGAGTGCTGCCGTTCCGATAGCAACTCCAATCATAGACATGAAAGTCAGTAGATTAATAAAATTTCTTTTTTTCTTTGCAAAAAAATAACGACGAGCAATAAAAAGAGCTGTATTCATAAAAAATTAGGAACAATTATGGATTACGAATTATCAATTAAAAAACCTTATAAAATAATCTTATTCATAAGTATAAGGAATTTTATAAGGTTTGAAAGATAGTTTTGTATTCTTGATTATATATCTTTTTAAGTAAGTAACCAATCAAGGGCTTCTTCTTGTATCTTAAAATTTTTGGATTCTTCTGGGTAATCTCCCTCATTTCTCATTGTATCTAATTGTTTTAAAGACATTTGATTATAAATATCTTCAGCAACAATACGAGCTACTTTAAAAAACTTAGCATTTAAAATTTGATATGCCTTTGGAAAATAATTTTCTTTGAGCCACTCTCTGTTTTCTTCTGCAATTACTTTACTTTGGCTCATATCTACCAAAATTTTATTCGTTTGATGTTTTTCTATCAAATCTAATACTTTTAACCAACAAGGTTGATATTTTTCTAATACCAAAAAGCCTTTCATTTCTACTTCAATGTAATTGCCTTTTGTACTTTTTTTGTAATTTACTTGATAACTACCTGCTGCTCCCATAGAATAAAAAATTAATTTTTAATAAAAAAATATTAATAGATGTAGGACTTTCACAAATTAATAATTGAACAAAATACTCTTCTATTTTGACCTCTCCAGCCTCTCACTAAAAGGAGGGAATGCAATATATGGAGTTTTGAAGAATAAAGTTTGGTCATTTGAGTGCTTTGCAAAATTTATAAGATGAAATATAATAACTAATTTAGGATAAAACAAAAGGGAATCCATTTGAAACAAATAAAATCCAATTTTTAATTGATTAAATGCTATGCTATTTTTAACAAATCATTGCCATTAGTTTTTCATCAAACAAGATATATTTTGTTGGAGAAAAATGCTTTCTATCTTGCTCCTTCATTTTATTAAAAATTGAACGAATTTTATGTTCCTTGTTTCGTTTTGTATCATTTACTGCCGTTTTGAGAATTTTGACAAAACTAACCACATGTTCGCAATGCTCTTTTCCTATCAATCTAATCTGGCGTTGAATACTACTAATTAATTGATTAAACAAATCATACTCTTTCATAATGGCATACTCTAGTGCCAAAATAGATTTTATTTCTAGTTGGGCGTAAGGATATTTTTTCAAATTTACATTATTCAAAAGGTTATTTAACCAACGAGAAGCCTCTTCGTATTTGTCGGCATAATGACAAGAAATAGCACGATAGGTAATGTACTCAATATATTTTGGCATATCATCTTCATCTGCCTCAAAATCAGTAAACAACATTTGATTTTCTGAATACATATAGGCTTGCTCGCCTGCACGAATGCAACGTTCAATTTTTGTATGCAAAAACTGTGATGGATAAGTGTACCAACTATAATTAGTCAATAGGCTACCGATTGCTTCATTTACATCTTCATAATATTTTTCAGCTTTTCGATACACTTTGTAATAATTGTAATATTCTAAGCGCAAAAACTCAAACAACAAACGGAAATGATAATAAATTGTATCTTTTTCGTAGGTAGCAAATATTTTATTTACTTTTATCAAAATGTCTTCGATTGGTTCTTCATCATCATTGAGTCCTTCATCTCCTTCTACAAACAATCTATGAAAAATATTTATACAACTTTGATAAACAAACAGACGATGCGATTCGTATAGACGAGCCACATTTTCAATTTCATTTTTGAGAAGAGTAAGCCCCAAACGCTCTACATCATCACCTGTCATAGAATAAACACCAAATTTTTTGAAATAATCAGACAAAATATCTTCTGCTCTATCGATTGCGAGCATGTAGGCTACATGTTTATTGTAAAGCTGAGAGTATTCGTAATGCTCTGGTGTATGAACATGAAGTTTTTTGAGTGCCTTATAAACCAGTGTAAGCTCATTAGAGAGGTCATAATCTAATAATTCTCTTTCTAATTTTTTGATAGTAGCAATAGAAATTGTTTTTTTCTTTGTAAAAAGAACTTCATTAATATTAGCTACTTTTTTGAGCAAATCAGTACGAGGGCTTTCCATTTGCTGCAACAAATACTCTTCTATTTTTTGATTTAGACGAGAACGTAATGTATAATACGCATTTGTATTTACATCTAACTCTTCCATTACTTTTCCGTCTGCAAGATTTCTTTCTCTTAACGCTTTAAGCAAAAAAGCAGATTTATCAGCATTACTGACAATTAATGAATCATATATTGCTTGATAATCTTTTTCAGATAATTGTTTTATTATATTGGTAAGTTTTGCCATAATGTTTCTTGAATGTACATTTTTGATGCACTGCTTTATGTTTTGCTAAAAATGTAAGAACAATTAATTATTCTAATAATCGTTATATAGTTTTTAACCTAAAATTAAGAAAAAGTCTAATTTTATAATAACTTTTTGGTCATTTTTTTTCAAAAAAAGTAAAATTTGTAATTTATTAATACAATTTTTGTCTATTCTTCGTCCTTTCTGTCTTGATACCTAGCTCTTAAAACAGATAAGTTAATTTTGTCAGGAACTAAAATTGCCTCTGGAAAAGCACTTTTAATAGCAACAAGTTGTCTTTGAGCTTCCAACTGACTAATAAAATATCCTGCTTTTATTTTAAATAAAGGCTGTTCATAAACAGATTCGGCTCTCAACCCATGTCTTGAAAGTTTATAACTTGCCTTATTTTTGACAGCTCTTGCTTTGTCGCTATCTGAGCCTGTATAAAGCTGAATGCGATAACCTGGTAAAGATTTGAATTTTGCATTTTTTTGAGCCAAACGAGAAAGTAAAGCATCTACTGCTATCAAATCAGAAACTGGAGGCTTTGTATCTATTTGATTATCTTGATTTATAGTTTGTGTACTTTCTATTACCACTTCTTTTTTGGGAGCTTGATATGTTGCTAAAGCTGTTCTGAATGCTCCCAAATCTTCATTATAAGGTGCAACAGTTGTTGAGGCAACTGGTTTTGTTGTTACACAACCAGACAAACTAACTATATAAAGTAATAAAATGGAAAGCAAAGAAAAACGATAGTATATTATTTTATTCATTTTAATAATCAGATAAAATTTATTATAATTTTGTTGCAAATATAATTTTGATTTAGCCAGTTTTTAGTTACTGACTAAATCAAAATTTGAAGTTTTTTTTGGTTTTTAAGCCAATGTCGCTCCTATTAGTTCTGCAAATTTTTGTTCTCTTTCTGTAATTTCTTTCGAAGAAAGACTTTCCAAACGCTCTGTTCCAAATTTTTCAACACAAAAAGAAGCCATTGCCGAGCCTTTAACTACTGCTTTTGACATGGTTGGAAAATCAATCGTTCCTTGCCCAGCCATATGACCAATAAACCCTGCAGCAAAAGTATCTCCTGCACCTGTTGGGTCAAATACTTCTTCCAAAGGTAAAGCTGGAGCGTAATAAATTTTGTCATTTTCTTCATCTAACTGAAAAAGAAGTGCGCCATGTTCTCCTTTTTTGATAATTACATATTTGGGTCCCATTTCATGAATCTTACGAGCAGCTTTTACAAGAGAATATTCTCCTGATAATTGTCTGGCTTCTTCATCATTAATAGAAACAACATCTACAAGTTTCAATGTTTTTTTGAGTTCTTCTAAGGCTACGTCCATCCAAAAATTCATTGTATCCATAACAATAAGTTTTGGACGTTTTTTGAGTCTTTCGATGACAGTGCGTTGCACTTGTGGAGCGAGATTCCCCAACATCAGATATTCACAATCTTGGTATGATTCTGGAATGATTGGGTCAAAATTTTCTAATACATTCAGTTCTGTGATAAGTGTATCTCTAGAGTTCATGTCATTATTATATTTTCCCTTCCAAAAAAATGATTTCTCATCTTCTTTGATTTGTAGTCCTTCGGTATTTACGCCATGCGACTCTAACATTTTGATTTTGTCTTTAGGGAAATCACCACCTACTACAGCTACCAAATTAATTGGTTTGGTAAAATAAGAAGCACACAAACTAATATAACTAGCTGCACCACCAATGATTTTGTCTGTACTGCCAAATGGAGTTTCGATGGCATCAAAGGCAACCGAACCGACTACTAATAAACTCATATTTGCTTTTTGAGAGTTACGAATTATGGATTAAAAATTACGATATTAAATTCTATTTCGTATTTTTAATTAAATTCTATTAAAAAAATTAAAGTACAAATTTACGAATAAATTTATAATTTATAAGATAGATTTTAGAAGTAAAACTAAATTGCAAGAAGTTCAAGTTTATAAATCATTTGTTTTAAAGGTATCTCCTTGTCTAATATCTCCTGTTTGATAGCCTTTCAAAAACCAACGCTTTCGCTGCGCCGATGTTCCGTGTGTGAAAGACTCTGGAACGGTATAACCTTGTGCTTGCTTTTGCAAACGGTCATCTCCGATAGCATTTGCAGCATTTAGAGCCTCTTCGATGTCGCCTTCTTCCAAAACATTTTTCCACTTATCAGCATAATGCGCCCAAACTCCTGCATAAAAATCGGCTTGTAATTCTAGTCTTACAGAAAGTTGATTTTGTTTTTCTTTTGAAATTCTTCCTCTTTGAGAATTTACATAATCACTTGCGCCAAGCTGTTTTTGGATATGATGCCCTACTTCGTGTGCAATTACATAGGCTGCTGCAAAATCTCCTCCTGCACCAAAACGGTTCTGTAATTGTTCGAAAAAGTAAGGTCGATATAAATATCTTGGTCTGCTGGGCAATAAAAAGGACCTGTTGCAGATTCTCCTCTACCACAGGCTGTATTTGTTACACCACTAAAAAGAACCAATTTGGGTTCAGGATAATTCTTGTTTAATTCTTCTTGAAAAATTTTGTTCCAAACATCTTCAGTATCCTTCAAGACGACTGAAGTAAATTGCCCCATTTGGTCTGTTGGTTGCTCATTTTGGTTATTTGTGGTTGCTCTATTTTCAGTTTGTGTTGAGGTAGATGCGCCTCCCAAAATAGCAGATGGGTCGCCCCCCAAAAGCATAATAATAACAACAATGATAACACCACCAATTCCTAGTCCAGCTTTACCAGCTCCTCCACTCATTCGTCCGAAACCACCACCACTTCCACGACGGTCTTCTACATTACTACTTCCTTTTCTTCCTTGCCAACGCATAATTTAAAAAATTTAAGGTTAAAAAATTAAAAAAAATGAACTTATCAAAATGATAACTGAAATAACGAATTTGTGTTTAAGTTTCTTGTTTTTTTTGAATAATGATTAAAAAACCCCTTTAGAGGTTTGGTATTCTAATTTTTCAAAAAAATAAATTTATGTAGATTTTTATGTACTTTTGGTAGTCATACTTTTTTTGAATAAAAAATTTAAACCTAAAGATTACTAAAATAATGACTGCTTTTTTGAAAAATCCTTTTCTACTTTGGTTTTTTAGTCTGCTTTTGCATAGTTTTTTATTGATGTTGGTTTATTCTATTTTTTGGGCTTCATATAGTGAACCTACTTTAGATTTTTTACATTACTTTGCCAATCAAATTAATACGGATAGTTTTAATTTTGTGTCTTGGTTTTTGATTATTAGCCTTGGTTTTAGTTTTTCGGCTGTTTTTGCTCAACTTCTTACCTCTCTCTCCGAATTTAATCAAAAAATTAGAGTTCTTATTCTCTATATTCTTATTTTCTTTGTTGCTTTTATTCCTATGCTTTTATGGTTGGATAGGCATGTGGTAGCAACTATTTGTGTTCTTTCTGGAGTAAGTTTATTAATTATTAATTTCAAAAAAGATATTTCTTTTTATATAAATATTTTCATAGGGCTTCTTCTCTGTTTGATAGGTCTTTTTTGGTCTGTGAAAGGTTTTGGCTGGGCAATGACTGCTAGTATTCCATTTTCATTGTGGTATTTTAAGAAAGAAAGTTTGAAAAATCAACTTCCTCAAATCATAATTTTGGCATCTTTAATAATGCTGGCATTAGCTTGGGATTTGGTTCAGAGTAATATTAATACCAACAAAAATACTCTTCATTTTTCAGAAGAAAAAATAAAGAAGAATGTTCCTCAATGGCTTTTAGACGAACATCTAATAGACGTAAATTGGTCTAAAAATGATTTTAAATTATGGTTGGTTGGTTTTAAGGGATTTGGATTAGAAGCAAATACGACTTCTAAAAACCAGCATTTTTCTGCAGAATCTACTCAAGAAATTACAGATTTTTTATTGCACTATGATTCTGTTTTTCCTGTTGAGGGAAATCCTGTTTTAGAGCTTAGGTATGTTTTTTTACAAGTTGCCTTGCTTATATTTTGGTTTTTATTTTTGGCAAATCACACTCTTTCTCGCTATCGTCTGACCACTTTTTGGATAATTGTTTTTTTGATTTGGGTATGGACAAAGTATGTCAGTCAAGACACTGAAAATGGTTTTTTATTAGCTCTTTGTGCTTATGGAGGGCTTTTGCCTTTGATTGGAGCAAATCAATTTAAGGATATTATTTCCTTCAAAATTCATCAAAAAATTATTTTTATTGGAATTATTATCTTAATTGTTGTTGAACTTAGTGGCAGCTTGACTGTTTATATTTCTGAAAGCCTTCACACTCGTAAGAACTATGCAGAATCAAAGGCTGTTTTGGAAAATATTCATAAAAGTTATTTTGCTGCTCCCAAAACATACATTGACTGGAATGTTGATTTGAATAAGAAAACATCTCTTCCTTTTTTTATTCCTTTTGCTTCAAAATTAAGTAAAGAGCAACTGAAAACTAATCAAATTATTTCTATTGAAGATGTCTCAACTAATAAAATAATCAGTAAGAATAACGATTCAATTTTTTCGAATTTGTATTTTATTTTACCTTCCAAAACAAGTAAATTACAAATTGATATGCTTACACTTTATTTTAGTGAGCATCAAAACAAACTTGTAGAATGGCAATCTGTTTGGAAGACTGAAAAAACAGAAGTTTGGAAATTGATTATTTTTTAATTGTTTTTTATTCAATAATTTCAAAAGTTAAAAATTGTGTTTTTTGACTATTTTGAAAATTATTATCGGATACAAAAACGATTGTTTTATTACCATTTTTGAGTTTTTTGCCTAAAGTCATTCCTTCAATATTATCTATATAATCAAGTTTTGTGTCTGAAAAATTTACAATAAGTTGTTTTTTCAGAGGAATATAATCTTTATTTGGAATCAAATTTTTAAGGCTTTCTATAGCTTTAGAATCTGTTGCATTTTGAGTTTCTACCAAAAATAATTTTACGGTATTTCCATAATTTTTTGGATAACCTTTTGAGTACGAACGCTCCAAGACTAAAAATTGATTATTATTCGATGTTTTTTTATCTGATTTCCATTCCAAAATTTCTACTACACCATTAATTCCAAAGGCTGTTTTTGGAATAGGTTCTTTTGCTACTGGCTCTGCCAAATAAACAAACTCTTGTTCTAGTTTTGATGTTTTTATATCCAAAGACATCAAACGAATCGGAAATACTCCTTCTGTTTTGGTTGTCATTTCACCATCTTGCACTAGAGGAGTTTCTGAAAGAAACCATACTTTTTCTTGATTTTCTGAAAGGGTCAAGGCTTCAATGGCTGCATTGTGATACCAGCCTCTATTTTGATTGGTATCTATAAAATGAAGAGGCAAATTTATTTTTTGGATTTGATTTCCATTTGTATCCATTTGAGCAATAAAAGGAGCTATTTTTCTTTCTCTATCTCCTTCACTACTCCAAAAAAGTGTGTTTGATTTGCTTGAAAAACAAATACTTTCTGGGTCTGCGTTTTTTACACCTTCACTCTTTCTAGGATAAAGCTCGCCGTTTTCTTGTTTGAGGAAATTTACAGAATTAATTTTGACAGTTTGAAAACTATCTGTTGTATAATTTAATTTGGCTGTATAAAAACGCAAACGAGCTGTTGAATCAAACAAATCATCTGAAATTAAATAATAAATATCATTTTTTTTATCATAATCAATGCCTGATAGCCCTCCAACAGTCATTTTATCATTATTTTCTCCAAATTGCTCATCAACAGGAATTATTTTTTCTCCTATAAAACGAAGTGAAAAAGGTTTTGATTCGTTTTTTTGAGGTAGAGTGTTTTGAGTCAATGTTTTTCTTTGTGCTTGAGAGTTTGTAAAAATACAAAAAGTACAAATAATCAAAACATAAAAATTTATGTGTTTTCTTTTTGAAGAGGATATTATTTTCATACTGGTATTGTTAATATTAGTATTATTAAAGTTCAACAACAAAAGTAGGTTGTTGGAATAGAAAAGATAGAAAAAAGCAAGCCATTTTTTTTATTTGTCTTTATTTTCTTCATTATCATCTATCAAATAGACATCTAAAAGTCCTTCTGGGAGTTGCATCAAAATTGATTTGTTTTGTCTATCAAATTCTTTTATAAGCTCTTTTTTGAGAGGAATCAATACTTCTTTTTGTTGATGATTGATAACTAATAAATCATTTTGAGGAAGGTTATAAATGGTTTCTATTTTTCCAATTTCGCCTTTTTCTACATCAGAAACCATAAAACCAATTATTTCATGATAAAAAAACTCGTCCTCTTTTAATTTTGGAACAAATTCATCGGGCAGAAAAAGTTTTAACTTACGAAATTCTTCAGCTTCTTCGATAGTGTCTATTCCTTCTAATTTTAAGATTACTTTTTGCCCTACTTGTGGGCGCAAATTTTCGACAAAAAAAGGAACTAACTGTCCTTTTTGCTCTACCAAAATAGATTCGATATTTAGGTATAAATCAATATTATCGGTATCCCAAAAGGCTTGAATATCGCCTTTAAGACCATGAGGTTTGATGAGCGCACCGAGTTCGAAGCAGTTTTCTTTATTCATATACAAATTTAGATTTAAGAAATCAGATTTATTTTTATTGATAAATTATGTTTACTCTTTTTTATTATAGCTGGCAAAAATACAATTTCCTAGCTTAAAAAACGATTGGCAAACCAAAATTTGTTTTTGAGTTTTGAGTTCTTAGCTGGGGTACGGTCTGTAAATTCGCTCATTATACGTTATACAGGATACTGCGTAACTACAGTTCTTAATTTTATCAACCTTCTTACTTTATTTTTCTTCTCTAAGTTTGTCTAAAAGCGTACTCAAAAGCACTGCTTCGGTATCAGAAAGGTTGAGATAATTTGGCTGGTCGATGGCTTCTATTTCATCTATTTCTTTCAAAAGTTCTAATCCAGCTTCTGTAATTGTAATATTTACCTCCCTTCGGTCTATTTTTCCTCGCCATTTATTGACATATTTTTTTATGATTAATTTATCCATAATCCGTGTGGTATTGGAATTTTTATCAATCATTCGGTCAGCAATATCCTTGGCACACAATGGATTAGGGTACGAGCCACGCAAAATACGCAATACATTGTACTGCTCCTGTGAAACACCATAAGACTTGAGTTTGCACACTACTTTACTACGCAACCAACTTGCTGTAAACATAATATTTATCATTGCCTTGTGCTGGTCAGATTTGAATTTATTGGTTTTTAAAGCCTCTTCTATTTTCATTTTTTTAGTAAAAATTACCTGATTTATCAAATATTGTATCTACAACCATTTTTGTTTATTTATGTTTTTAGGTTTGTATAAAAATATAGTAATTTTCATACTTTTTTCCACGAGAGTTATATTTCTACATAATTGAATTTCAAAAACAGTTTTGTAGAATTGATTTTGCAAGCCCCACTTCTAAGGAAAAATGCACATTCTTTAAACAACTTCATAATAAACTGTCATTTTATCATTGTAGGGTATAATAATCAAAAAAATCTCCTTCTCATTTTTCAACAAGAAAGAGGTTTTTATAAAAACTATCAATTTAGAAATTAATAAATCACAGTAACTGCACCTACTTGTTTAATAGTTTGGCTATTATCTTTCGGGCTTGTATAAGTAATTTCGTAGTAATAAACGCCAGCAGGCACTTGTTTTCCTTTGTAAATTCCATTCCAAAACTCAATTTCATCAGATGATTTTTCGGTATAAGATTCATACATAATCATTCCCCAACGGTCAATAACTTTGATACGAAGGTTTTCATAATAACGTCCAAATATTTCCCATTCATCGTTAAAATCATCGTTGTTTGGTGTAAAAGCTGTCGGAATATATACTTCAGGTTCGCAGTTTGCTTTGACAACTAAGGTAGTCATTGCGTTACATGATGTTTCGTATTCTGCTGTTACTCTAACAAGATAGTTTCCTCCATACTTTGTACTTAATAAAGAATCTTCTCCTACAATTTCGCCTGTTTCATCAATCCATTGATAACGGTATGTAGCCAAAGAATCATAGTTTTTGATTTTGATTCCTAGTTCGTGGTAAATCAATTTTGAATCTTCATCTTCAAAACAAAGAATGGTATCCTTTGCTACTAATTGAGGAGGGTTGATGTATGAAATAGTAACTGAATCGGTATAACTACATTCATTTATTTTTACTTCTACATAGTATTTTCCTCCAAAAGTAACTGTAATTGAATCAGTTGTTGCTCCTGTACTCCATAAATATGTTGCACCATAAGGACGAGGCGCACCGATTATTGTTGTATCGCCTTTGCAAAGCTGTTGGTCTTGTCCCAAATCAATTTGAGGTTGAGCCAAAACAACAACCGTATCAGTAGAAGAACAACCCAACGTATCAAAACCAGTAACAATATAAGTCGTCGTATCTGTTGGAAAAACAACCACTGTATCACCAGTTTCGGTTGGTGTATGCGACCACGAATAAGAAATTCCACCTTTTGCAATAAATTGAAGCGAATCTCCTGCACAAATACTGACTGTATCTGTTGTGTTAAGTTGAATAGTTGGAATGTCTTTAAATTGAACTAAAATACTTGTTCCTAAACTATCACAAACGTTTTCGTCTGTTCCATAACTTCCCAAAACAGTATATCTAAATATTCCTGCTGAATCGGAAGAAACTGTTATTTGCTTTGTGGTTTCGCCTGTATTCCAAGTAAAATTAGTTGCTCCTTCTGCTGTAAGTGTAATCTCTTCGCCCACACAAACGAGCGTGTCAGAAGCCAAAATAGTTGGTGTTGCACTTCTTGAGAAAGTAACAGTTATTAATTTTTCTATTCCACAACGTCCACCACCCAATGTATCATAAACACCTACTTTGAAAGTTTGTGGCTGATAAGTAATGTTTGCAGCATCTTGTTTGAAAACGTGAAGTGCTAGAGTGTCAATTATTTGTCCTGTTGTTTCGTTTGTCCATTCATACACATAGCGAGGTTGATGCGAAGGCAAGAAAGCATCTACTTCGACCGAATCATTCTCACAAATAACGAGCGTTTCAGGGATAGATAATTCTGGAACATTAACCACTCTAAATTTGATGGTGTCAGCACTTGCCCCACAAAGACTTGAACGGAAAGTACCTGTTGCAATAAAAGTATAATACCCTGCTTCTGTTGGTATAACTTCAATGGTTGAAGTAGTTTCTCCATTACTCCATTGATACGAATCTGCTCCTGTTGCTTTAAGAGTTTGAGTTTGCCCCAGACATAATGTTTTGACAAAATCATCTTCAATTTCTACTCCTGTTTTTCTGTCAAAACGAACAAAAACTGTATCGGTTATACTACAAGAACCACCACCAGTAAGATTTGGGTCGGTTACCTTTATCTCAAAACGATTTGATGTAAAATTATTTACCATTTCATAATTAATTGTAATTTTAGAATTTGTAGAAACTGTTTGATTGCTTTCAATTATTCTCCATTGATAATTAAAATTATTATTGTGTTTGGGACGGAAAGCATCTAAAACCAAAGAATCTCCTTGACAAAGTCTTATTTCGTCGGTTGTAGTAGAAAGTCCTAAGTTAATATTTGGACGAACAAAAACTTCCACAGATTGAGAATAAGTACAATTTGCCTCTGTACTATTATCTGTAATGGTGGCTGTATAAATTCCACTTGCATTGACAATTATGGTTTTGTTATCAGCAGAAGTAGAAACAATTCCATTTCCAAACCAATTAATTGTCATATCTCTAATATTTGTTCTTTCAATTTTTAATGTATCAAAAGTAGAACAATTTGGGTTTTGATGCCCTGTAATGACAAAATCTGGGTCTGAAGTAATATTTATACGAATGGTATCACTTATTCTACAACCTCGTGGGTCTTGAACAACAACACTATATGTATTTTCTGCTGTCACATCAATGACTGAATCCGAACCAATAATTGTATTTGTTCCTGTAATATACCATTCATAGGTTGTTCCTGCAAGGTGTGACAAATCACTTCCAATCAAACGATATGGCAAATCAGAAGCATCACAAATTGTTTTGTCTTCTCCCAAATCCACAGTTACATTATCATTATAATTACTAACCCTTATTTGATTACTCATATTGGTACAACTTGTAATTGTATTGGTAACATTTACAAAATAAGTTCCTGTATCAGATACAAAAAGCGTATCATTTCCATTTCCTATTGAAACTGAATTTCCATCAGCATCTATCTTTTGCCAATCATAAATATAATCTGTATTGACTGGCGCAGCCAAAAAGGTAGTATCATTTTTACATTTGAATTTATCTACTCCCAAATTAACAATAGGCAAAGCATTTACAAGAACAGTCATTTTACGAGTAGTATCTGGGCAACTATTTGTCTGACCAATTACCCAAATTTGGTCATTGTGTTGTAATGTTCCGATAGGTGGCTCATAAGAAGAAGAAGTCGAAACTTCTATTCCATTTCTATAAAAAACATAACTTGTTGCTCCTGTTGCTTCAAAAATAGTTGTTTCATTAATACAAATAACTGTATCAGGCGAAGAAATTTCTACTCTTACAGAGGCAGGATTACGTGTTACATTTACTTGTTGTGTTTTGGTTACTGTATTTCCTGCTTCATCTGTTGCTGTCCAAATTACATTTGTTGTTCCTAAAGGAAAGTTTGTAGGTGCATTATTTGTAACACTTTCAAGAGTACAATTATCACTTGTAGTTGGTGGTGTTAAATTATTGGTTGCTGTACACGCTCCAATATCTGTCAATAAATTTAAAGGAGTTGGATTTGTCATTGTTGGATTAATTCTATCCAAAACAGTTACAGGTTGTGAAGCTGTTGCTGTATTTCCTGCATTATCTGTGATTGTCCAAATTACTTCTGTTGTTCCTTGATTAAATACCAAAGGGGCATTATTTGTAATACTTGCAATTCCACAATTATCATTTGTTGTCGGTATTCCTAAATCAACACTGGAAGCTGTACAAATTCCTGCATCTGTTTCAACAACAACATTCAAAGGAGCTGTAATCGTCGGATTTTCATTATCAAAAATAGTAACTATTTGATTTGCTGTGGTTGTATTTCCAGAATTGTCTGTTACTGTCCAAATAATGGTAGTATTTCCCAATGGATAAGTTGCTGGTGCATTATTAGTAACATTTGCAACTCCACAATTATCGTCTGTAATCGGATTCCCCAAAACTACAGCATCAGTACAACTCAAGTTTAGATTTGCAGGTGCTGTAATGGTCGGATTTGTTATATCATTTACAGTTACAGTATGTGAAGAAGTGGCTGTATTTCCTGCTTCATCTGTAACTGTCCAAATTACTGTTGTTGTTCCTTGTGGAAATGTTGTGGGAGCATTATTTGTAAGGTCTGCAACTGTACAATTATCGTTTGTATTCGGATTAATCAAAATTACATCGGCAGGGCAACCTACTGAAATATCAGCAGGTGTAGCAACAGTTGGATTTTGTATGTCATTTACTGTTACTGTTTGTGATGCTGTGGCAGTATTTCCTCCAAAATCTGTAACCGTCCAAACTACTGTCGTAACTCCATACGGAAAAGTTGAGGGAGCATCGTTTGTAGTAGTATTAATTCCACAATTATCATTTAAAATTGGCGTTCCTAAAACTACATCAGCAGGACAAGCAACATTTATATTTGTTGGTGCTGTAATCGTTGGGTTTTCATTATCTACAATGGTAACTGTTTGAGAAGTTGAAGCCGAATTTCCTGCATCATCGGTTGCTGTCCAAATTACTGTTGTAACTCCAATAGGAAAAACTAAAGGAGCATTATTTGTAATTATTGGACTCCCACAATTATCACTTGAGATTGGAGTTCCTAAAGCTGGATTTGCATTACAAACCCCAGCATCTGTATCTGCTGTTAGATTTGCAGGTGCTGTAATAGTCGGATTTTGTGTATCTATTTCTCCTCTTCCTTTTATATCAAAAATATAAGTTGCTTCATCATTATCATTACTCAAAATGGTAAATGTTTGAGTTTGATTTCCGTCAATAGAAGGGTCAAAAGTAACGACTACATCTTGGCTTTCTGTTGGTGCAATTATCAAAGGGAAAGCAAGTATAGGAAGCTCAAAATCAGTTCCTGTAATAGTAATATTTGTAATTTCTAAATTTAGAGTTCCTGTATTTTGGATAGTAAATGTTTTGCGAACAAAGCCCAAACAAGTCGTTTGATTTCCAAAATCTGTATTATCATCAAGGCTTGGTGTATCATCTCCATTTAAAATAGAAGTAGAATTACTAATTACATTTATTTCGGGTGCATTAATGGTAACTCTTGTTGTATTTAATATTCTTTCACAATCTGTAAGTATATTTTTGGCAATCACTCTAAAATCTGTTGTAGAGGTTAGGTTTCCTGTCGGAATAGAAAGCGTTCCTCCTGTTCCTGTTTGTGGTGTTCCTATATTTACATTACCATTCGAAACATCTTGTAATTGGTAGGTTACAGTAGTTTGAGAATTTGGAATTTCTATATTAGAAGACGTGTTTAGGGCGATAATAGTCGGATTTGCAATGATTGTCCTATCCAAAGGCAAAGGCAAAACAGTAACATCAAACTCTGCACTTGTAGCAAAAGGAGCTGAACTGATTACACGTACTTTGTAATTTGTAGAAGCAATAGCCGAAGCAGGAATAAATAAAGAAATCGGGCTATTAAAAGTATTTTGTACTAAAGGAATTAGAAAATCTCCATTTTCATCAGATAATTGAGCTGTAAATGTATTTCCAGCCTCAAAAGCACCTGAAAAGGTAAAAGGAACACTAATTGTCGCAGTCGGACAGTATTCTACTGGTGTGATTGTTCCTAAAGTAATGGTCGGAATATTACAAGGAATTGGCGCAGTAAAAACATTACTTTGTGTAAATGTACAGGCTGCATCAACTGAAAAAGAAGCTGTTACATCAACTCCCAACCCATCAGAGTCAAGCCCTACCAAAGTTACTGTTTGAGGGCTAGTACTAATAGGAAAATTCTGTCCATTAACTACCAAATCTCCTATAAGTGGGGGGACAATATATGTAACTGTAACTTCTTGAGAGTATTCATTTGTGGCAATATTACACGCTCCTGTTGCGCCTGCTGTAATGGCAGAAATAGTACAAGGCACAACAACATTTACCGTTGTGGTATTCAAAATCCTTTCACAACTAGCTGCACTTATCGCAACGACTCTAAAATCTGTTGTAGTTGTTAAGTTTCCTGTCGGAATAGCAATTACTCCACCTGTTCCTGCTACTGGTGTACCTACATTTGCATTTGCTGCCGTTACATTTTGTAGTTGGTAATTTATTCCTATTTGAGAATTAGCAATATTAATATTAGAACTTTGTCCTGTATTTACTGTATTAGGAATTGGAATAATTGTTCTAGCTGAAGGAATTGCATTGATAGTAAATGTTGCAGATTCATTACTAACCAAACTAGGATTAGAAGAAAAAACACGAACTTTATAGCCTGTTCCTGTTGTTGCAGTAGTCGGAATGGTAATCATTATTGGGCTTGTTCCTGTTTCACTAGCAATAGAAGCAATAAAATTCCCTCCTGCAGATGATATTTGAGCTGTAAATGTATTTCCTGCATTAAATATTCCTCCTGCTGTAAAAGGAATGCTGATTGTTTCTCCTGCACAATACGTTGTTGGTGTAATTGTACTCAAATTAATTCTTGGCGCACAAGCTGTTGGTGCTGTAAAAAGAGCTGTTTCTGTAAAAGGACAAGTTCCATTTTCTGAAAAAGTAGCTGTTACATCAACACCTAATCCATCAGAATCCAGCCCTACTAAAGTTACTGTTTGAGGGCTAGTAGTAAGTGGAAATGATTGTCCGTTTACTACCAAATTACCACTAGAAGGTTCATTTGCAAAAGTTACAGTTACTTCTTGGCTATATTCATTTGTGCTAGGTTCGCAAGCCGTTTGAGTACCTGCTGTAATGGCTGTAATATCACAAGGCAAATTTGTTTCAATAATTATTGCAAAATCTTCGGCTTGCCCTTGTCCTACACTACACGAATTTGGGTCTGCATTTCCTTGAAAATCTCCCACTACACGCATTCGTAAAGATTGATTAAAAGGAATCCCTGTTATTGGAATGATTACATCTGTTGTATGTTCTATTTGAGAATTAGAAACCAAAACTTCCTCTCCTGCATCTGTAAAATCTCCATTATTATTATAATCAATATAAGCTCTTACTTTGTGAGGATTTGTAAAAAAACTATTTACTTTTAATTCATAAGTATTTCCTGCCAAAACAGTTGTTCCTTGTGTACAACTTCTATCAACATAGCTTCCTTCGTCATCTGCTGCTCCCGAAGAAACATCAATTTCATTAAAACGAACTCTTTCTATTCCTGCAAAACTAGCCGTTCCTGTTGTAGGAATACAAGCAAGTGCTGGCAAAGAAGCAGGAGGAGGAACACTACCCAAAGACGAAATAAGCCCCGGTCGTTGTGTTTCTAAGGCTGCACGCATACGAGTTTTTTGCCCTGCTGTGAATTTATCTTGACAACCCGAATAAGACATTGTATTTTCCAAAACGGTCAAATCTGCATCACAAGCGTTTGTTGTGCATTGAAAATGGTCAGCATCATGAGGAGCTGTATCACACACAAAATCTCCTTGGTTAGCACAATCTGTATTAGGAGGACAAACACCTGCGCCTCCACTTCCTTGAAAAGTATGAGATAACCTCAACGCATGACCAATTTCATGTGGAAGTGTAATTTGCCCTGGATTTATTTGAGTAGCAAGCATAACCGTTCCATCTACATCAGCACCTGCACCAGGAAAATAAGCATAGCCAGCCGTAAAAGAACCTATTGTTCCATCTGCTCCATTCAATTTATTGACAATCCAAATATTATAATAATCTGTATTTGACCAACGGCTTAAATCCTTAATTAAAATCTCATCTACCCCCGGATTTGTTCCTCCAGTAGAAATACCATTTGCTTCATAACCAGCCACTACACTTGCATCTACCCTATTAATTCCATTTGTTACTGTACAATTTTCAGTTCTTTGCGCAAGCTCAAATTGAATTTCTACATCTACTCCACCTGCAGTATTAAAAGGAGCTTGATTGCGATACATTTGGTTTACATATGCCACCATATCATTGATTTGAGTATCATTTGGATTATAAATTGACCCAACTGCGCCTCCTGTGTGCATAATATGAACCACCAAAGGAATAATAATCAAATCTCCTTCTCTTCTTTGATTTGACGAACTTTGAATATAATCTCTTAATTCATTATTCATTTTTTCATAATCAGCTCTATATTTTGAGTCTTGAGCTAATTTTTGCCGATGAATAATGTCAGTTGCACAAGGTTCAATATCTCCTGCATTATGCGTATGCCTATCAAATTGAGAATAAGACAGATGAGAAAAATTTATAAAAAATAAAAATAATAACAAACCAACTACTTCCTTTTTCTGAAAAAAAGACAAACAGTAATTTTGTAAGTAAAGTATATATTTATTGGACATAGCTTAGATTTATAATGATTAGATTGAGCTGTAAACAAGATTATGCCTAGCAATATCTATGATTAATTAAACAAAAATACAAAAATGTTGGGCAAATATTTGCAAAATAATGAAACTACAAAAAAATAGGGCTTCTCAAAAGTATTTATTTTTTTAATAAAAACAACAACCCAATTCAAAAACAAAACACAAAAAAACCTCTCTTTCTATTAAAAAATAAAAAAAGAGGTCTTTTTGAAATAAAAAAATAAAAACTAGAAATTAATCTTCGTCTTCATCTACTACTACTTCTTTTGCAAATTCTGCAATCATTTTACCTTTAAGATAAAGATTACCTTCGTGATAATAAGCTCGGTGCATCAAATGAGATTCGCCAGTATTTGGACAAATAGTAATTGATTTTGTTTCACATTTGTGGTGTGTACGACGCTTATCACGGCGACTTTTGGAGATTTTACTTTTAGGATGTGCCATAAGATTTTTACTAAATTTTTAAAGAAAGACTGCAAAGATGAATATTTTTTGTGAAAAAACAGAATCAAAAGCTATTTTTCTCTCTGTTTATTCATTATTTCCTCAAAAAATATGTTTTATATCTTTCTATTTAAGGTTCAACAATATTTTTAAAGACCTGTTTCTATATTTTCAAAAGATGAAAAAATAGAATAATTAAATCTCTTTTTAATTATTCTTATTATTCTTCAAATTTTTCAAAACATTCCAACGTGGGTCTATTTTTTCGGTATCAGAAGAAGATGTAGTATTGTCTTTACTATCTTTTTTGACTTCCGAGGTATCCTCTTGTTTTTCAGAGGAATAAATGAAATTGATTTTCTTCTCAGTTGATTTAGTTTCCAAATTATCAGATGCTTCATTATCTTCTTCATCTAAATAATCTTCTTCCAAAAAACGAGGGTGCAACTTCTTGAGTGGAATATCCAACATCAAAAACTCATACAAAAGCCCACCTACATTGATGCTAGGCGTTTTATGAGTTATCAAAACAATCTCTTCAGTAAGCTCTTTTTCTTGCTCACTATATTTGTAAAGAATGCTTTCATCAACATCTACTTCATAATCAAAATCATCTAAAGAACGGTCGCAAATAAGCTCCACTGTTCCCTCAATGATAAAAGTAGCACGAATAAGTTGTTCATTTTTTTCGAGAATGACTTCTGCAACACAATCTCCTTTTTCAATAAAACCATTTTGATGCTCTTTGAAATAAGCAAAAAATAATTTGTCTAAATTGAAAGTAAAAGAATGTGAACCAAATTTGAGAGCAACAATGTCAATTTCAAAAATACGTAAATCGTTCACTTGATTTTTAACTTTTTGTTTAAGACCACAAAGATACGGCTTTCTATCAAAAAACAATTATTTTTTTTCAAAAAATTAGTTTTAATAAAAAATGATTAAAAATACTCTGATTAAAAACCTTGCAAAACTCATTTTATTTTTAGATTTTATAAAAAAATATTATTCCATTTCTTAACTACTTATTTTCTTAATTATGATAAATTATGTCTGTGTTTCTGATTTGCATTTGGGAGCAGCCTCCAGTTTGATGACTTATCTCAACCCAAATAGTTTTCAAATTGACCCACAAAAACCCAGTCCAACACTTATAGAATGGGTAAAATGTATGGACAAAATTATTTCTCAAACCAACCCAAAAGGCTCAAAAAAACCCAAATTAATTCTCAATGGTGATATTATGGAACTTGCCCTTTCCAATACCAACGAAACAGCTATGGCTTTTGAGCAATTTGTCAAGTTAATCTTTCCTGCTGACAAAGACGAAAAAGATTGGGTTTTTGATACTGAAATGCACTTTTTGCCTGGTAATCATGACCACCATCTATGGGAAAAAGCACGAGAAACACAGTATATCAATCATATCGAAAGCCTCCCTGTTGGTAGTCGTCTGCCCATTCCTTGGCATACTACAAAAATGTATAAGCCAAATGCAATTCCTGATTATTTTATGAATGGAATTATGCACAGACAACCTCACCTTAAAAAAGCCAATGTTTGTATTTCGACAATCTATCCAAATTATATCATAACCAATGAAGATAAAAGTAAAGGAGTTATTTTTTCGCACGGACATTATATAGAATCGCTTTATACATTGATGAGTGAGCTAAAAACAATGATTTTTCCTGACCGTTTGCGTCCACAGGAAATATGGGATATTGAAGCCGAAAATTTTGCTTGGATAGACTTTTTTTGGTCGACGATGGGGCGTTCTGGAGAAGTAGGAAAAGATATTGAAGCAATTTATAACAAAATGCAAGATTCGAAAGAAGTCCGAAAACTAACCGATAACTTATCTGAAAGTATTGCAGAACGTTGGCAAAAAAATAAAATTAAAGAACTTGCAACAGAAGGAGCATTAAAATGGATTTTGGGAGATATTTTTGAAAAAATTGCAAATTCCGAACGTGGTGTACCTCATAAAGTATTAGATGAGAAAACAGAATTAGGATTGACTGAATTTATCGAAAAACCAATTCGTTTGCAAATGAGAGCTGAAATGGGACAAATCCCTTCTCATTTGAGCTTTATTTTTGGGCATACACACAAACCTTTCGAAAAAATGATGACTTTTGGTGGCTTTCCACAAGCTGTAAAAGTCTATAATGATGGTGGTTGGGTAGTAGATACTGTTGAGCAACAAGATTTTCATGGAGGGGCTGTTGTTTTGGTAGATGATAATTTGGATTGCATATCCCTTCGAATGTACAATGAAGGAAAATATGAAGTTTCGGTAGCAGAAGCAAAATATGAAAATGAAGAGCATTCAGAATTTTTCAAAACCGTTTCTAATTTAATAGATAATGATAGCGAACCTTTTGTAAGTTTTTCTAATATTATAGAAAAAGAAATACAAATTCGTCATGCTTATTTGCGTTCTAGTGTGGAGAGTTAGTTTTTTATTTTTCTTATAAAAAGAAAACCCTAGTTGAAAAATAGGGTAAACGCACGAAACTTTTTATACTGCTTTCAGTATCTTTAAACATAGGCTGTTCAGAATTTCAAAAACTCTTCCTATAGTTTATAGTCATTTTCATCCTTATGATGGATTGATTTATAAATCAAAAATAGCAATTAA
>CAKZOK010000061.1 GCA_937136415.1 uncultured Cytophagales bacterium
ATACCAACAACAAGGTTACGCTACGATGTAGCTAAATTTCAAAAGACACGAAAACTGTATGAGAAAATAACCAAATTCTGAACAGCCTACTCCTAACCTAAAGGTTAGGCTACATTTTCGCATGCTAAAGTATAAACCAAAAAAAAGCAACTTCTAGTGAAGTTGCTTTTTTGATTTTATGAAGAGATAAATAATTTTGATTCTAGTTTACATAATATGTTTGGTAACTAGATTTTTCATTGCCTCGCACTTGTAAAAAATAAGTTCCTTTTGGAAGGCTTTCAAGGCTAATTGTATATTTGATATTCTTTGATGTAATTGTTCTTTCCTGCAAAATATTTCCTTGTTCGTTGGTAAGGGTTACAATAACAGTTCCTTGGTTGTTTTTGATATTTGCTGTTGCTTGATTATTTATTTTTGCAGAAAAAGTAGTTGTAAATTCATTTGTATCTCCTGTTGTGTTTGGAGTAGTTGCAAAAGAATTAAATGAAAGACTAAGTGTAAAAACTAAAGCAAAGATTAATTTTGAGATATTCATAGTTGGTTGTAATTTATATATTTTGTAATTAAATGCTATTTATTTTGTATTAAAATAAGTTTCAAATAAATGATTGACTGGCTGAAAAATAATTTTGTTTGTTGTCTTCTCCTTAACGACGGTTTTGAGTATATGTTACAGTTTTAGAATTGATTTTTGTGAAAGCTCTTTTTAACTAAAAACAATGCAACCCAAATTAAAAACACAAAACACTTGATTTAAAAAAATTATATTTTACATATTCATTTAAAACATAGTTTTAATTTTGCAATTTTGCAATTATTAAGTTAAAAGTAATACTATTAAAAAAGCTGTTTCATAATAAATCATAACAGGATAAGAATTTGCAACCCCCACTTTGCTTCAGAATATTATTCCGAAATAACACCTTAAACAAAATTATATACTGAGTATTACTATTAATCAAAGGTTGTGGGTTCTTTCTTTTTTATTTTATTAAAAAAAGTTAAATAGTAAAAATAAAAAAAAGCGACACAATTTTGTATCGCTTTTAAAATGATTGATTTGAATTTGCCACTCAAACCAACTAGATATATGTAGTTGGTTATTTCTGAATAACCAGTTTCTTAACTGTCATGAAGTTTTTATACTGACATTTTACCAAATACATTCCATTTTTTAAGACAGAAGGCAAAGCTATTTCTCTTTCAGAATCAAAAGAAGAAAAAGGATTGAGTTTATACTCTCCCAAAATTTTTCCTGTTAAATCTATAATTTGTACATTTTCTATTTTTCCATTAAAACGAATTTTGTCTTGTGCAGGATTTGGATACAAAACGAGGTTTTGCTGCCACATCTCAAATTTATTTTCTTCTGTTATATCATCAATTCCTGTAACAATATTTCCTTTTGCAAAAACAGGACGAAGCATCAGACTTCCTTCTACAAATTCATTTTGCTCCCAGTAATTACGCACATTAAAAAACATTTTATTTTTCGAATCATTCTGAACATCAAGCCCAATAGGCAACATATTTTCTCCCAGTTGCTGAATGCCTATATAAATAGTGTCAGAAAGCTCAATAGAGCGAGAAAGAGTGATTCTTTTGAATTGATTTATTCCTTCTGAATATTTCAAAATTGCATTTTGAGTCAGCAAAACTGAATCTTGAATATCTGTTTTTGATAAATCAATTTTTTGCCATACTTTCAAATTAAAGGTTTGATTTTCTACATCTGCTCCAATTCTTGAAAAATAAATATCAATATGTGTTAGTTTGTCGGGTTTTGCAATATAATATTGATAGGCAAGCTGTCCAAATTTTTGATTAATTCCTGCTGCATATTCAGCACTTCCATCATCATACGCATAAAAATCTTTGAACACAGAAGTCTGACTAATTGTATCATTATTTCGTGTATAAACTCCTCCAAAATTATCATTAGGTTCTCGTGTTGTTACTTGAAATTGGTGTGTAATGGTCATTGAATCCTGTCCTTGTGGCAAGATACTAGCATTTGGAATGGCTGTAATTTTTTTATTTCGTTCGAATCCTTCTAGCAAATCTGAAGAAGAAGCATTATCAGAATCCAAGCCATACCAATAGCCCAAAATTTGTTGTGTTTCTTCATTTCTGACTTCACACAAATAAGAAATTACATTAAAGGTAGCGTCCAAATTATTGACAGATGAAAAAACGGAATCAGTCAAAAACTGTGTAGTATCATTCCAAAAATGGTCGTAAGGAATGGCAGAATAGGGTTTGATAAAATGAGTAGGTGTTTTGCTTGTTGCTACATCAAGAAAGACAGTATCTGTTGGGTTTCTGCCTGTATTGAAATAAATATAATCTACATTCCAAACATCAAAAGCTCCCGAAAGGCGATTATAAGACATAAAACGAAACTGCAAACTATCGTGTAAAAACTTTTCTTCTTGAATTTTTAAGATGACATGTTCGAAATGTTTTGTATCAATTCTACCTCCTCGTTTTTCCCATTTTTGTTCCCAATTTCCATCTTGGTCTAAAAATTCTACCTTTAAAAAATCTGTTGTATCTGGTGTTTCTCCATTTCCACGAGCCTGCACCATAAATGAAAAATAAAGCCCATCGCCTGTGTCTGTATCTGTCAAATCTATTCGTTGAGAAGTAAGCGTATCTCCCAAACCTTGACGAGTGGGAAAAAGTTGGTCATACGGTTTTCCATTAGCTGCAACTCCGTCAAAAGTAGCTACATTTTTTGTTGGTGGATTGAATGGAATGCCATTATTAACAAAAACGCCACTTCCTTTTATCCACTTGGACGTATCGGGCGCACCAATCGGTGTAGTAGAAAAATCTTCAAAAAAAGGAAGGGAAAGCAGGATTGTATCTTCTTCTATTTTTTGAATTTTGTTTAGTCGGACAGATTTATTTTTGAGTTGCTGCGAGGTATTTTGAGTTTGCTTCTGAATTGGAAAAACCAAAATTTGGGCAACTGCATTTGTATAAATTCCTAGACTTATAAAAATAAGAAGGAAAAGGAGTTTTATCGTTTTATTCATAACTACAAAAATAAGGAAAAATAAATTTTTTTTATCAATTTGAGTGATTTTAGACAAATTTAGGAAAGGTTGAATTTAGTTTTTGTAGAAATTTTTACGATAATTTTTGGATTATGAGGGTAATTATTTTTTGTATTATTTACTTCAAAATCTTCTCTAGCAGTTCTTCAAACGGTAGTGCATCAAGAAAAAGCCTATCAGAATAAATATTTGCCAAAAGACGGATAAAACTAGGTTCTCCATCTACTTGAATATATTCTATCAAAATATTTCCATAAAATTGAGGGAGTTGTTTGTCTGTTTTGAGTTTTTTTTCTACTTCCTTGTTTGTTCCATAAACAGGTTTTAGGTAGTGTTTTTCTATTGTTTCGATATAATTTGTGCGTTCGTAATGCGCTCTATCGGAGGTATAAAGTTTGTAGGGATAATCTAATTGCAGTATAGATTCTTTCAATTTATCAAAAATAAATCGAAATTGTTTGCTACTCATGGCATTGGTATAAGTAATTGCCACTCCATTTGAAGCAGGTGAAGCAAACAAATGAACTTCAATATCTGGGGAGGGTTGTCCTTGTCTTTTTAAGTGATACGACTCATAAACCCTTGCAAACCAATACATTGCGTCATTACTTAAAACCCATGTTTGAAATTCGTATTTATATTTTTCTGACCGTTTTAGATTTTCTTTTATCAAAGGAATTGTTTTACTTCGCTTAGGAAAAAGTTTTTTGAATATATCATCGAAAAAATCCATAAGTTAAAGTCTTTTTAATAAACGTTGTCAAGGTTATTTTTACATGAAACATTTTGTGTGTTTGTTTGCTCACAAATGATACGTTTAGTTCTGAATAACTGAACACACATGAAAAATTAATCGTAATAACCTTTATTATTGATTAAACAAATTGATTAGTATTTGTTTAGAAACATAAAATAATAATACTAAACATTATTAGGATTGTTTTTACATGAAATATTTTATCAAATGATAAATTTAGTTCTAAATAAGTGAATACATATGAAAAACTAATCGTGATAACCTTTAACTATAAAAATAGTTATTTTTCAAACAAATTATATCAAAATTTATTTTAGACAGACTCAAATGTCTGTAATACACAAATTTAGTTAGCTATTGGCTTCTAATTCATTTATTCTATCAAAATTATGCGTGTTTCCGTTTTTAGAAAAGAACATTTCAATGCAGCTCATCGTCTGAATAATCCAAATTGGTCTGTTGAGAAGAATCAAGAGATTTTTGGAAAATGTAATAATGAGCATTTTCATGGTCATAATTATAATCTAATTGTACAAGTAACTGGCGAAATTGACCCAGAAACGGGTTATGTTGTTGATATGAAATGGCTTAGTGATTTGGTAAAAGAGCATATTGCAGACCGTTTTGACCACAAAAATCTTAATTTGGAAATTCCAGAATTTAAGGCTCTAAATCCTAGTGCTGAAAATATTGCAGTGGTGATTTATAATATTTTACGTCCCAAACTTAATCAAGATTTAGATTTAAAAATAAAATTATATGAAACTGAAAGAAACTTTGTCGAATGTCCAGCCTAGGCAGGTAGATGGCATTCATAATCACGATAAACAAGACAGTCAAAATTTTATTATTCCTATTAATACTCAAAAAGCAGTGAAAAAAACAAAGACAGAACACGAAGAACAACTAGAAAGTATTGGTCAAAATCATATTGCAACTTCTATTGATACACCTTTACGAGAAGATGCCTTTGAGCTTGATGATGCCACCAAAATAGATAAAATAGCTGTTCATTTTAAAGAAATAATGAATATTTTGGGGCTAGATTTGACAGATGATAGTTTGCAAGGAACGCCCAAGCGAGTTGCAAAAATGTATGTAAAAGAAATTTTTAAGGGATTGAATCCAGAGAATAAGCCAGCTACCAGAATGTTTGATAATAAGTTTGGCTATAATCAACTTTTGATAGAAAAAGATATTAGTTTTTATTCTCATTGTGAACATCATTTTGTTCCGATTCACGGAAAAGCGCATATTGCTTATATTTCAAATGAGGGTGTTGTAGGTCTTTCCAAATTACATAGGATTGTAGATTATTTTGCTCGTCGTCCACAGGTACAAGAGCGTTTGACCAACCAAATAGGAGAAGAATTAAAGCACATGTTGGATACTGAAGATGTAGCTGTTGTTTTAGATGCTGCTCACATGTGCGTGTCTATGCGAGGCATACAAGACCAAACTAGTACTACTATTACGAGTTTTTATAGTGGAAAATTTAATGAAGAAGCTACTCGTAATGAGTTTTTGAGGTATATTCAATAAGTAAAATACTGAAATACTTTTTTGGTACACTAATTTTACGAATTAGACAAATGAAAATATATTTTATAGTGTTTTGGAGTCTGAAATACTTTTTTGGGGTACACTAATTTTACGAATTAGACAGATGAAAATATATTTTATAGTGTTTTGGAGACTGTTTGTGTAGGGTCAATTATTTACTTTGTGCAATGACACTCGTCTATAAACAATAAAAAAAGCCTTTTATCATTCTGATAAAAGGCTTTTTTGTTATTATGAAACTTTATTTATTCTACTACAAATTTCTTTGTAATAGTTTGTTGAGGAGTAACAAAACGCAAAATATACGCTCCTGCTTTTAGTACTTTCATCGGAGTAATGATTATATCAGCAGCTCCTTTTTGTACATCTTGTTTGTGAATTGTTCGTCCTATCATATCTACAATTTCTACTTGTGCATCTGTGGTTAATTTCCCTTCAAGATTAAGGTAAAAACGTGCGCCACCATTTGGATTTGGATACAAACTAACTTCTCCTTTTATTCCACTTATTATTTTTTCAAATAATACACTTCTTACAGGAGAATATTTGAAATTACCATTTTCATCAAAAATTTGTAAACGATAATAAGAAAGTCCATCAAAAGGTTCTACGTCCCAGAATTGATAATTAAATATTCCTTCTAAGTTTGTTCCTTTCGCATTTACACGCCCTAAAGAAGCAAAAGAATTAGCATCTTGACTTCTTTCTACCAAATAATGAGAATTATCTTTTTCGTTGGTTGTTTCCCAAGTTACTTTTACCGACTCTGCTTCTACTTTGGCATCAAAGGCAAGCAAATCTACGGGTAATGGGTTAAATTGAGTAAATGAACCAAGTGTAAAAGGGCTAAAATCAGTGATGAGAGCTTGACTTGCAATAACTCCTTTTGCAGAAGCATTGGTATATCCACCATTAAATTTGTTTTGCCATATTGGAGTTGGATTATCCCAACGCAAGACCAAAAGTCCTTCTGGTTGATAGGCAACACTTCTAGGATTATCCCAACTTAAATAGACAAATGCTTGGTCTGCTGCACCTAAATTATCAATTAACCAATATTCTGTATGACTAACTACTCGGATACTTGCTTCTTTCAAATCAACATCATATCCATCTGTGGTAGGCAAACGAGGACCTACATAACGAGCCTCAAAAGTTGCTAAAGGATTTGTTCTTGTGCTTAGTCCAGCAGGGGCATAATTAGTACCATTTCCGATAGGAAACATAAAAGCATCAGTTCCCTTTTTTTCTACTTTTCCTACTACGTGGCTTATATTACTAGGTCCGTTTGCCAAAAGTACAGGAGCAGAAGTATTAATCCAAGCTCCTAGAGAGTATGTTCCACTTCCTGCAACAGTAGCATTTTCTTCAAAAATCATTTTTCTGGTGCTATTTGTTCCTAAGGCAATATCATCTGGAATAAATAATCCTTTTTCGAATATTGTTTGTCCACCATTTTTGATAATTACATTATCCATCATACGGAAACTACCAAGTATTATACCTGCAAATTCGGCAGCATTTGCTTCTAGTTGATAGAACTTTTGATTTTGAGTTGAATTTGTTGTAAGCCTTTGTTCGGAGTTTCCTGTTAGTGATACTCTTCCTTGTTGAGAATTGAATACTCCATCGGTTTCGACTGTCCAGTTTCCTTTTAAATTGATATTGAAATTTGAAGGAGTTACTTCAAAGATATTTCTTTGTCTGACAAGTAAATTTCCAAATACAGATATATCTCCCAAAAGATTTTTGGTAACCACTCCTGCTGCTGCTGCATTATTCAAAGTAAGGTTTCCATAGGTTGGTCGTTGGGCAATATCATTTCCTGCTACACCAGAATTGTATATAACAGTAGTTTTGATATTTGCTGTTGGATTCAGATTTATGTTAGCTCCTGTATAATTTGTGGGAAATAACGTAGGCAAAGTAGCTGTACCTAGTACCAATTCTGAACCATCTTGAACTAATAAGTTATATGTTGGATTACCTATAATTTGTACTCCCATATCTTCAAAACGGATTCTATAATCAACTACCAGCCCTCTATTTACGGTAAGTGTTGTGTTTGTAGCTATGACAGGATTTGCATCAATTTGTTTAGTGAAATTTGCACCTGCTACTCCCAATCCAGCCGTTAGAAATAAATCTCCATAAATAGGTTCGCTAGACACAAACTGCCCTACTGCGCCTGCTCTACGAGATTGATAACGAACGATGGTATTTAAGTCTAAATCAATTCTGGCTCTTTCATAATTGGTTGGAAATGTTGTTGGAAGGTTTGCATCATTAAGCCCTACATACAAACGAGCGCCATCTTGCATTGTCATCATTCCATCTGTCAGACTTCCAGTGATTTGGTTTCTGGCATCTTCAAAACGGCTTCCTTCTCCTATAAAAAAATCATGACGAATGCGAGTAGGATTTTGTAATACTTTGCGAGCTGTAAATTCTCCTCCAGATTGTGCTATTAAATTATAATATGAATCTGTACCTGTGGCATTTGCACTAGCAAAACCTCTTACATTTTGTATTACTGTACTGCCTGCATTATAAACTACTGTTGTAGAATCTTCTAAGACGACGACTTCGAAATCTGTTGGGAATTGTGTTGCTATATCTGTTGCTCCATTTGTACCCAAAGTAAGCCAACTGCGCCCTTGATTAGGAACATCTCCTTTCATTGTTACAGTTTGAGGAATAAAATTGAGTCCTCTAATTTGATTTCCATCGTCTAATAAATGATTTCTTTCATTTATTAAGAGATTTCCACGAATAAATGCGTCTGCCAAATTACTAGGAGCTGCTATTCTTGAAAATCTTTTTTCTACTAATTCATCATTTATCAAATTAGGAGCAGTGAGTGTTACGTGTGCATAGGCTGGTTCGGTGGACATAAGTTGGGCAATATCCGAAATATAGATGGTTTCATGAGTTGTTGCATTCAAATCTATATCTGCTCTAGTAAATGTAAGTGGAAATTGTGTTGCCACTGTTTGGCTTCCTAATATTAGTTTTGTATTTGCTCTTGCTTCTAAGGTAGGAGTGCCAACTCCGACAATTTGATTTCCATCATCTATCAAGCTATTGAAATCTTCCAAGCGTAATTCTCGTCCAACTCTCATATCACTACCACTCGCAGCACTATAACGAGTAACTGTTTTTGGGATAAGAGTAGCCAATCCTGTTGCTCTCAAAATAACTGTGGAATAAGTAAAACCAGATGCTACTTTTTGAGCTGCGCCTGCATTATAGATAATGTAAGATGTATTTCTTAGGTCTATTTTACCACCATCTGCAATATCTGCCAACAAATCATCTGCCGTTCCTGCTGCGCCTCCATCTACTGTAAACTTAGGAAACTCAGTAACCAAATTATCAGGAACTACTATTGTTCCATAATTTACTTGTGCTTCTGTTCCTGTTGGTGGAATAGGTACTGCATCTGAAATTTCTGGTATTACATAACTATTTTGAGTAGCATCTTCATTTGTTCCTAAATACAGAGTGGCATTATTTCCCATTCTAAAATAATTGCGATTAGCTGCCGAAGGATTATCAAAATTATTTCCAATTATTTGAAAACCCATATCATGTACAAGTTGATTATTATCAATAAAAAAGCGTCCTCTAATTGTAGCAGAACCTGTAAACCATTTTTGCCCATTTCCTCCTCCTGCTGCACTTGTAAGTAGAAGAGTTCCATAATCCAACCCTCTGATAAGTTGGTCATCTGGACAACGGTAATCTACCGTAGATGCTTTTGTTGAAGCATTTTCTGGCAAATAATTATCAGTTGCTGTCCCCTCAATATTTCCATCAGCCAATATTATATTTGCTCTAAGGTAACAGGTTGGAAATACGGTCGCATCATTATTATCTCCAATTCTGAATAAGGTATTATCTACCATTTCGACTGTTCCTGTTGCATTTCCTCTTACTTGATGTCCATTATCTCCAAATGTTCCTCCAGAAATATATAAATTATTTAGTATTGAAATACTTGTACTTGTTCCAGTACGTCTATTGTATGCTTTTTCACTTGTTAGGTTATAAAAAGGACTTCCTGTACATTCGGTTCGGATTGTAGAGGCACATTCTGTACAATTTTCAGTATTGTCATAATTTCTTACTGTTATATTTGATACTTGTCCACCAGTTCCAAAGAAAGTAATTGTTCCTGTTGTTGCTAAAAACTCTGCTGAACTTACACCACCTAGAGGCGCATTTATTGTCCAATCATCATGCAAACGAATATTTTGATTATTTGCATCTAGTGTTCCATAATTTAGAGTAATATCTCCTCTTCCACCACCTTCTACACGCATACTATCTTGTAACTGCCAAGTACTTGCTTCAGCTTCAAATATTACAGGACCATTAAAACGCCCATTATTAAATGCTAATGTTTTGGTTTCGATAATATCAGTTCCTCTAAATTCTGTTGTTCCTCTGAAACGATTCCAGTTTACATTTGCTGGGTTTGTGGGAAATTGTACATTTCCATAAATTTGAAGAATATTTGCATTACTTGTTTCAGTTAGTGTAACATCTCTATCTGATGAAATATTCCAAATAAAATCATCACAATATGAATACAAATTTTCTAATATTACGGTATGACTACCAGCAGGGAAAGAATTATCATTAAATATGACAATATCATTTGGTGTAGGAATACAACCTGACGAAGGTCCTCCATCTGTAAGTGACCAGTGATTATTATTATCTCCAGCTCCTAAATTCAGGTCATTCCAATTTCCTGAATGATTTCCTTCATCACTAACTACCCAATAAAGTGTTCTTCCTGTTAGTGAGCCTACAAAAGAAATATTATCATTATTAGAAATATCTACAATAGGGTTTGGAAATGCCTCTACTGTTGTTCCTCCTATATTATTGATGTCTTCTAAAAAGGCAAAAGAAAGGTTGGTATTAGTTGCTACTAGGTGATCATTTTCAAAATCAATGTCAGCTTGAATAGGTGATTGGCGAGAGCTTAAACGTATCCATTCATTACAAAGAACTCCTCTAGCATTCAAATAGCCTGTTATGGTTGTTGTTCCTTGTGCGCCTGTACCAGAAGAATAAGGAAACTCTACAACATCAAAACGAGATAAATCCATATCTTCTACTACCAAATCTCTCCAAAAACGAAGCAAAGTATTTTCTCCTGCGACAATATCTTCAAAGTTTGATATTCTTAGTACTTCCATTCTGGCATCATTTCCAATAATAAAACGAGTATCATTGGGTGAGCCTGCAAATGTTACATTTCTTCTGAAACGAATAATATTACTAGCATTTCCTCCTGCGCCATCTTGAAACTCTACCTCATCTTGAAAATTAACGTTTACATCAAATTCTGCTTCTGCTTGTTGTGCTGCTATACTTGTAGAGGCAACAAAAAGCGTACTTTCAAAGGTAACTAATCCAGTATTGTTACCATAGGAATTTGTAGTACTTGGCATTCCTTCCACTCTGACTGGCGCACCAAAAATCTGTGTTGTTGTTTGTCCACCTTCTCCCATACTCCATCTTGCTCTTCCTGCATTAGAAAAAGTAAGTGTCGCAGTAATTGGTAAGAATGTATTATCTCTCCAAAAACGAACAGCATTTGCATCATTGATAGTACTTGCTATTGTTACGGCTTGTTGAAATTCATTATCATCTTGAAAATTTATCCTTGTATTTTCTCCAAAGGTAACTGTTCCAGAGAAAATATTTCGAGGAGCAGCATTTTCTGTTCCGAAGAATTGAGCAAATACATTATTTGGAAAATTAATATTTCCATATGTTTTTGGAGAAGTTCCATTTACATTAAATGTTGTTCCACCTACTAGCCCAGTAATATCTCTAAATGTAATTCTATTTCCTGCATTGGCTTCTATATTTACTGTATTTGTGGTAACATCAATAAATAAATTAGGAAATGTTTTTGATTCTGTTCCTGCTTCTATGCTTATATTTCCGTTTCCTGTCAGTCTGATTTGAGAATCATTATTAGAAAGTAACGAAAAATTAGGTGAGTTTCCCCTAGCATCAAAAACAAGCCCATTATTACGAGTAAGTGTTGTGACAGAACTATTAAAGTTTAGTGTTCTTGTTCTGTCTCCTGCCTGATTTACATTTATACTTACTGCTTGTAATGTGTGATTGGCTGTACTTGTCGTGAATGTACCTGCTCTTAATCTAAACTGCCCTTGGGTAACAAAAGCATCTCCAAGCTCCCAAATTGCATCAATAGGAAGAATATTATCATCAAAATTAGTTACTGAATTAAATGCTTGTCCTGCTGATATAATAATATTTTCGGCTTCTAAATTATCTGTATATCTAAAGTTTGTAATTCCATCAAAATCCCAGTTCATTGCTGCGATAAAGGTAACATCTCCCCCTATTTGAATATTAAAAGCATTTGTTCCTGTAATGATTGGATTTCCTGTTGCATCTGTCCAAGTAATATCTCTTGTTTCGGCATCAATATCTATGGTAACAATTTGACCTGCTGCATTAAATGAATTTGCATCAAAAAAAACATCATCATTCAATGTTGGAATACATTCTCCACCTATTCCTCCAGAAGCTAAAGACCAGTTGGCTGGATTGCTCCAATTTCCTGTATTTCCTATCCAATAAAGAACTCTATTTGCAGTATTAAATACAATATTAGAATTTCCTCCTCCATCTGTTGTACTCAAAACGGTTACAGTTGCTGCACCTGTTTGATTTATATTTTGTACTGTTACATTGCTCCAAGTTTGATTGACTGCAAAGGCTACATTTGCCACACCTCCATTTCCTCTAATAGTTACAGGCGCAATACAATCAGCATTAATTACAAAATTTCCACTTACTGTATTAGTAGAATTTGAGCTAAATTCCCAAATAGTAGCAGCAATAGTAGTAGTTCCTATTGGCGTATTTGTAATGGATACATTTGTAAACGTATTTGGATTTACTGATGTATTTTGAAGTGAGAAAAAACTACTGCTTCCTGCTAGTGTAACATTTGATTGAAATTGATTACGACCAGTTCCTGTAAATTGTATTCCAGTTGTGTTATCTACTGTTGATGCTACCGAAAAAGCTTCTTGAAATTGATTATCTCCGATAAAATTAGCTTGTGCATTTGCTGCATAATCAATAGTACCACTAAAAATATTTGAGTTTAATGTTCCATCACTTCCTGTAAAGGTTGTGTTTACATTATTCGGAAAAGTAAGATTTTCAGTATAAGTCTTTGGGCTATTTCCTGTCATATTTAGATTAACACCTGCATCTACTATTATATTTCTAAATGTAATACGATTGTTCCCATTTTCTGAAAAAATATCTATATCTATATCTGCATTCCAGTCTATGTCTGGTAATTCTTTTGCTTTTGCTCCTAGATAAATATCAGAATTATTACCTGCTATAACATCAAAAAAAGCATTTGCTGCTGGAGTAATAAAAGTAAAATTAGTATCGTTTCTAAAATCTACCGACATATTAGCTGCTCTAAGTGTAAACCTAGAATTGCCCATATCTAATGAAGCGTCAATGGCACTGTTTGCATTTAAGATTCTGATTTGAATGTTAAAATCATTTGTAACTAGGTTTCCATCTACCATTCTTAATGTTCCTGCTGAATAAATTGGAGCTGCAAATGGAGTAATTTCTTGAGTCAGATTAAAAGCAGAGGCAAATGTCCAAGTTACAGGACTTACAACGGTATTTCCTGCTGCTGCATTTTTATCAAAAAATGCTCTTTTAAAACGCTTTCCATGAGCAGTTTCATCTACTCCAATTCCTAAATCAATGGTATTATTTAGGGTGGCTGCTGCTGATGGAATAGCTTCAGTTGCAACAAAATAAATATTATTAATTTCGTCTGGTTGATCTCCTCCTGTGCCTACTGTCATATTTGCAACAAAAGTAAGATTTGCGCCTACATACAAATCTGTATCTTCTCCGATAGATTGTAAGAATGGGTCATTTGTTGTTCCTGTCCAATCCATATTTCTACAAAAGGCATCATTATTCATATCAACAATTTGATTGGCTGCTGAAAATGAATTTCCATCAAAAAAGACATTGTCATAAATAGTCGGAGGGCATTCTCCTGTTGTACCTCCAGAAACTAAAGACCAGTTGGCTACGTCGTACCAATTTGCCGTACTTGCTGCACCTGCTGTGCTGTGTACCCAAAATAAATCTCTACTGACTGTTGTTATTGTTACATTTGTATTGTTTGAAGCTACTCCATTTGATACATTTATGGGTTGTGCTGTTGCATTGATATTTTCAACAGTTGCACCAAATAAATTAAGAGGGTTAGCTAACTGTAATCTTGCTTGTACAGGTGGATTATTCGATGTAAGTGTAATCGGAGCAGCACAAGAACCCAACACATTTATATTTCCAGAAACGGTAGAAAGAGCTTCAGAACTAAACCTAAATGCTGTTCCACTATTCATATTGATAGTTGCAAATGAATTAGTAGAACCTGCTGGCGTATTGCTAAATGTAGCCGTTGCATTATCTAAGAGTGTAATATCAGCAAATGTATTGTCTATATTTCCAGAAACATTAAAATTACCTCCACTACCAATCGTTATTAGTCCTAAAAACTCATTTTCTCCTCCTGTATTTGTAAATTCAAGTGTGGCATTATTTCCTGTTGTTATTGTTGCATTTACTTGATAGCCTCCCGTAAAAGTAATTGTTTGATTATTTCCTTTATTAATTGAATTAATGATATTTCCTGTTGGGTCTGTTGTACCTGTAATTGTTCCATTTACATTATTTCCAAGTGAAATATCATTGTATATTTTGGGAGAAGCTCCATTTATATTTAATTGTCCACTATTTGCTGTTGTAATATTTCCAAATGTAATTGTATTGGTAGCATTGGTTTCAATTCTTCTATTTCCAGCTCCTATATAATTCAGATTAGAGATTGTTTTGGATAAATCACCTGTTTCAATTCTTGTGGCATCACCAGAAATATTTATCGTGCTTGTTCCAGAATTGAGTGTAAAGTTTGTATCATTTCTATAATCCAAAATAGTTGTTGAGGCACTTGTCAGTGTAATGGTTGAAGCTCCCAAATTTAGAGTTCTATTAGGAATAATGATGTTATTTGTAGAAAGTGTTCCAGAAATAAAATCTTGACTATTTGTATTGAGGATTCCAGAATTAAGTAATGTTGAGTTTTGAACCAAAAAAGCATCTTGTAATGTCCATTCTCCTGCTGCACTAGTTTGAAAACGAATATTATTCAATCCATTTCCATTCATTGTTATTGTTTGAGGAGTGATAGTTGAGAATACCATTGTTCCCTCAAAAGTAGGGGTGTTTCCTGTTTGTATCATTGCTGCATCAAAAATCAATGTACCTGTAAGCGTAAACTCTCTAGCTGCTACGCCCATAAGAGTAGGCGTATTGGTTACGCCTGTCCAGTCCATATTTTGGCATGTTCCGTCAGTATCGATGGTAACAATTTGACCTGCTGCCGAAAAAGAAGCTGCATCAAAACGAACATTATCTGTGGCTGTCGGAATACATTCTCCCCCAGCTCCTCCACTTGTGAGCGACCAGTGAATGGATTCAGACCAATTTCCAGTTCCTCCTACCCAAAATAAATCTCTTCCGTTTGCTGTATTATCTGTAAAATTTCCTGTTACGACTACACTAATACTATTTACGGTTATGTTTGCGCCAGTAGAATTTATTTGGCTTACATTTACTCCACTCCAATTTTGAGTATTTGTAAAATTAACAGGTGCAGTAAATCCTCCTGTTGCTGCTAAAGTTATGGGATTATTACAATTTCCATTTGGTGTAAATGTACCTGAAATAGTTGCAGTTGCACCACCATTCGAAGAAAATCTAAATGTTGAACCCTCTTCTATTGTTACATTATTAAATGAAGCTAAGGAAGAAGTATATGAAAAATCAGTTGTTGTAGAAGCTGCTGCTGTAAAATTTCCTACAAAAGAATAACTATTTGCACCTCCAAAGTCAATTAATTCGGTAGAAGAGTTTGTAGTCGTTCCATTTATAGTAAGGCTATTTGTACCATTAAATAAAAAAGCATTTCCACTAAAAGTAAAATCATTTGCAACGGCTGGCACATCTAAAGTTACTGTGTATCCTGCTGCACCTGAAGAAACATCAAAAAAGACATTGTCTGTTGCTGTTGGAGCATTTGCGTGAAAAATAGCTCCCCCAGATGTGGTAGCCCAATGAGTAGCGAAATCATTCCAATTTCCTGTACCTCCGACCCAATAAAAATCAGCAGCATTTGATTGAATAATAAAGAAAAAAGAAAATAAAAATAGAAAAAAAACCTTTTTGCTTCTTTTAAAAAAACATAAAAATTTTGTATTAGTATTTTGCATAACTTAGTTGTTTTAGATAAATTCAGAAAGCAATAATTAAATTTGTATTATCAGCTTTTCTTAAAAAATATTGTATTATTAAAACTCTAATTATTATTTTTGTAGTAGCTTATGATTATCAATCATCAAAAGTTAATTTCTTTTTTACTCTCAATAATTTTTTTATTTAAAACGAAAGTTCACTTATTATATTTTTGAATAAAATATTTTTTTAAAAAATATAAATTAAAAAAAGTCACTCCATTTGGGGATTCTTAAAATTAACTAGCATAATTTAACGTGAACTCGGTATTTAACTTTTTGATTATCAATTTTTAAAGATACTTATTATTTCTATATAATAAGGTAATATACGCTTTAGCGTGTGAATAGACGTACCGAATGCTTTAGCTTTCGGAAAATAACTACCTCACAACTCCTAATATAAAGGTTAGGGTACATTTTCGCAAGCTAAAGCATACACTACAAATTAATTTAAGAAAAAAATAGCACTTTCTATTCTTTTTTTATAAAGAAATATTTATTCTATCCTCTTGGCTATACATAAAAAACCCTATTGATTTTTTATTAAAATAATAAAAAATTAATAGGGTTTTAATTTTGACAAAAAAACTAATTTGTCTTAACTCTCTTTTCGTTCTGCAATAACAGTAGATTCTGCACTTGGACTAACCCATTCAGAAAAACGGTCTGCTATTACATACATTGCAGGTACAACCACAAGCGTAAGGAAGGTAGCGAACACCAAACCAAAGATAACAGCCCACGCCATCGGTCCCCAGAAAGTTGCATTGTCGCCTCCCATATAAAATTGAGGGTCAAACCTAGAATAAAGTGTTACAAAATCGATGTTCATACCTGTTGCAAGTGGAATAAGTCCCAAAACAGTAGTAATGGCAGTCAGAAGTACAGGACGAAGACGAGTATAACCTGCCTTAATAACAGCTTCCAAAAACTCATCTTTAGGCAAATGTTCTTCTTCATCAAGTCCTAATTCTTCTTTTCTTCTTGCCCTAACTTGGTCGGTATAATCAATCAATACAATGGCATTATTTACAACAACACCAGCCAAAGAAATAATACCAATTCCTGTCATGATAATAATAAAATCCATTTGAAAAATCACTAATCCCAACATTACACCTGTCATACTAAAGAGTACAGAACCCATAATAATAAATGGCTTAATGATAGAGTTGAACTGTGAAACCAAGATAAGAGAAATTGCAGAAACGGCAATCAGCATCGCTTTCATCAAAAATGCCATTGATTTTGCTTGTTCTTCTTGTTCTCCTGTTAGTTTTATGCCATATCCATCAGGTAGTTTGTGAGTTTTGATAAGCAACTTGATTTGTGCCACAACCTCATTTGCATTATAACCTTCTACAATTCCAGAACTTACAGATACCATACGGTCTAAATCTTTACGACGAACCGAACCATAAGAAGAACTATAATCTACTTTTGCAACTGCCGAAATCGGAATTTGATGGTATGTTCCACGATTATCTCTAAAGGTAATTACTTGATTCATCAAAGCAGAAATATTATAACGATATTCATCTTTCAAGCGAAGTTGAATAGGAAAATCTTCATCTCCATCTTTATATTTAGAAATTTCCTTTCCAAAAATAGCTGTTCTCAATGTCATCGCTATTTGGCTTGTCGAAAGTCCAAACAAACGAGCTTTATCTCTATCAATAGTTAGGATAAGTTCGGGCTTTCCTGTTTCGGCATCTACAATCAAATTATCAAGTCCTTGAATACCTGCATCTTGTATTAATTGTTTTACTTTTTCAGCTTCTTTTACTAGCGTTTCGTATTCATCTCCTGTAATTTCGATGTTTACAGGCTTTCCTACTGGAGGTCCATCACGGTTTTTATCTGTCTTGATTTTTACCCCTGGGATTGTTTTCATTTCAGTAGAAAGTTCCTTCATAATATCAGAAGTACTCATTCCTTTTCTATATTGAAATTCATAAAAAGCTACCGAAATACGTGCTTTGTGAGGCGTTGCGCCACTTCTACCAAAACTATCATTAGGGTCACCAGATTCTTCACCTACATTTATTCCGATAGATTTGATAATTTCATCATAAGGAGCAAGCACTCTAAAGGCTTTTTTCTCAATCGTTTCGGCAAACTCATTGGTTGTTTCAATATCTGTTCCCAAAGGAGCTTCTACATACATATATACAAATAAAGGCTCACTATCAGGAAAAAGGCTTGTTTTTAGTCCGACACTACCCACCAAAACAAAACTCAATACTAAAAGAAAAAACATTCCAACAGTAAGAACATAAGGACGGCTTCCTTTGAGTAAATAATGCAATATCTTCATATACATTTCTTCCAAACGAACCAAAAGTTTGTTTTGAAACCAATCAGAGGCAGGTGTAAGAAGATAAATATTTAAGAAAATGATTGTACCGAAAGTAGTCAATAAATTAGGAATGGCATAGCTATCTGCACTCGTTGCAACAACATAAACATATCCCAACGCAGCCAACGACATAGTAACAATTCCTACAATTAACCATTTTTTTATTCCTTTTTTGCTTACTCCTTCTGCCTTCATAAAATAAGCAGAAAAAACAGGATTAATTACCAATCCTACAAAAAGTGAAGAAGCAAGAACGATAATAAGCGTAATTGGCATATATTTCAAAAATTCTCCCATAATTCCACCCCAAAAAGCAAGAGGAACAAAGGCTGCTAATGTAGTCGCAGTTGAGCTAATGATAGGCCAAGCTACTTCACTAACGCCCATTAAGGCTGCTTTTTTGGCAGGATAACCCTCTTCCATAAAACGATAGGTATTCTCAATAACAACAATGGCATTATCGACAAGCATTCCGAGAGCCAAAATAAGAGCAAACAATACAACAATATTGATACTAATTCCGACCAAATTGAGAATCATAAATGAAATAAGCATCGATAATGGAATAGCAACACCCACCAAAAGTGCGTTGCGAAGTCCCATAAAGAAAAGCAAAACCACAACTACCAAAATAACACCTGAAATGATATTATTGATAAGATTTGAAATTTGCATTTCCATATTTTCAGATTGGTCATTTACAATCGTAACATCTAGTGTTGATGGAAAATTAGAATCTTGTGCTTGTTTCAAAATGACCTTAATTTCTTCGGCAGCTTCAATCAAATTTTCGCCACTACGTTTTTTTACTTTCAAAGAAATTACAGGAAGACTTCCCTTATTCTCAAAGCTATTTCCTGTTGCAAGACGTGCATAACTAGAACGCTCAACATAAGAATCTTTTACCTCAGCAACTTCATTGAGATAAATAGGCTGATTGTTTTCAGATTTTACAATGATAGTTTTCAACTGACTTACATCTTTAAATTCTCCGACCACACGAAGCGAACGACGATAGCCTTCCGTCAAAACATCGCCACCAGAAGCTGTTAGATTTTCTGAAAGAATAGCATTTTCTATATCTTGAAAAGTTACCTTACGAGCCGACATTTTAAAAATATCAGCATTGATTTGAATTTCTCTATCACGGTCGCCTGTAATAACAGCTTCCGAAACTTGAGAAAGCTCTTCTAATTCGTCTTGTAAATATTCTGCATATTCTTTGAGTTTTGTAATTTCAAAATCCCCTGAAAGGTTGATTTCCATAATCGGAATTTCAGAAAAATCTACTTCCATTACATTTGGGTCTTGGTCTAAATCTTTAGGAAGGTCTTTTTTAGATTTATCAACAGCATCTTTTACATCTACAACGGCTTCCGAAATATCTACATTTTCATTAAACTCAATGATAATTGCCGAAGCATCTTGCACCGAAGTAGAAGAAATATCTTTTACTCCCTTCAAAGATTTTAATTCTTTTTCGATAGGGCGAGTAATTAGATTTTCTATATCAATCGGAGAGTTACCAGGGTAAACGGTTTGAACATATACGGTCGGCATAACAATTTCTGGAAATTGTTCCTTTGGCATAACCACATACGAGAAAAACCCTGCTGCTACAAATAATATTGTGATAATAAATATACTTGTAGAGTTTTTGATAGAAAACTTAGATAAACCAAAAATCTCAAATTTTTGGTCTTGCATTGGGTCTTGTTTATTAGAATCTTGTTTTTTTTCGCTCATTTTTTCTTTATTTGTGTATCGCTCGTGAGGACACAAGCAACGGATATTTTTTTTAATCTTTGGTTAAAAATAAAACAGTTTTTAGAATAAAAATTAACTTTAACCGTTGCTCGTGTCTCCACAAGCGACTTATAAGTAAAACAACCGTCGTTGAGGTCAAGACCGTCAACGAGGATTTTTTTAATATATTTTTATGATTTAGCAAAACGGATATTTTCTCCGTCCACTACTTCATTGTATCCTTTACTTATTATTTGGTCGTCTGCCGAAAGCCCTTCTTCTACAACAGTAGAGCCTTCATAAGACATTCCAGTTTTGACAACTACTTTTTTGGCTATTTTTTTACCTGCTTCTTCTTTTACAACATATAAAAATTTGTTTCCATCTGTTCCAATCTGAATCAAATTAGTAGGTATTGCAATAGTATTTTCTTTCTGAAAATCATTTATTTTGACTGTTCCGACAAGGTTTGGTTTTATTTTTCCTTCTTTGTTTGGTAAATCAATCTGAATTTTGAAAGTACGGTTGGCAGTGTTTATTGTCTGTCCGACAAAAGAAACTTTTTGCTCCATTTCTGTTCCCAAAGCATTGAAAAATACTTTTACTTTATCTCCTTTTGTAACAGCAGAAAGATAATTTTCAGAAACATCGGCCACAAGCTGAACATCAGAAACATTAATCACACGAACTATCGGTGCTGCTGGGTTTGCTATCTCGCCTTGTTTTGCATACACCTCATCAATCGTTCCCGAAATAGGAGAAGTAACGACACTCTTACGCATCTGTTGTTTGAGCGTTGCAATACTATTTTCTAAAGATTCTTTTTGGTTTTGAGATTGTAGATATTCTATTTCAGAACCTATTTTTTGTTCCCAAAGACGTTTTCTTTTTTCATAAACTGTTGCTGCCAATGAAAGCTGTGTTTCTAATTCTGCAATTTGTTTGTTGAATGTACCTGCATCAAGCGTCGCAATTACTTGTCCTTTTGAAACCCTTTGCCCTTCTTTTACTTTCAAAGAAACAATCGTTGCTGGCATTTCTGGCAAGACATTTACGTTTTTGTCAGATTCTACTGTTCCTTGTACTTCGATATAATGATTGAAAGTTTCGGATTTTACTGGCATTGTTTCTACCAATTTAGACCTATCTTCTTTCTTTGCCGTTTCTCCCAAATCACTTTCAAGCTGTGCAATCTGTCCTTGAAGTTCCATCAATTCAGAACGTTTTTTGTCTAAAGCAGCCTTTTTTTCTTCTGGCGTTGTAGGTTCTTTTTCTCCACATGAAGAAAGAAAAGTAAGAGAGAAAAGAGCTACAAGCAAGAAAGATAAATAGCTTTTTTTGTTAGAATATTTTTTCATTGAATTACGAATTACGTTTTTTTAGTTAAAATTGGCTGTTAAGTAGGCGACACTTTCCAAGTGTCGTAAAAATGCTGTACTTTCTGACAGTTGGAAACTGTCAGCTACATATAAACTGGTAACTGTTTACTGTTTACTGGTCACTGTATAAAGTGTTCCTTGTGCTTTTTCCATATCAATTTTGGCAATCATTGCATCATACAATGCCGAGTAATAATTGGTTTGAGCTTCTTTGTAAGCTGTTTCGGCTTCTACTACTTCTAAGTTTGCGCCTACTCCTTCTTCATATTTTATTTTGGTTACTCTAAATATTTCTTTTGCCAAATTCATATTTTCTTCTTGAAATTTGAGTTGGTCAATGCTATTTTTGAGTGTAACCTGTGATTGTGAAACTTGCAAATTAACTACTCTTGAAAAATCATTCATTTGATTTTCTGTTTTCATCAAATTAAATTTTTCTTGTTGGATAAGGTGGTGTTTTTGAAAGGAATCAAAAATAGGAATATTCAGACTAATCCCGAAAGCACCATTAGCTACCCATCTATCACTTGCAAAAGGCACTAAATCTTTTGCTTCGGCAGACCCCATATTTGCACCATAATTAGCAAAAAATGAAAGTGTAGGCAAATAACGAGCTTTATACTCTTTTATTTGTAGCAAATTGAGTTCTTTTTGAGTTTGTAATAATGAAAATTCGATGCGTTGTTCTGGGTTTATTTGAGATACCAAAGCATCAGATTCATTGATTTCTAATTTTTCTAACGAACCACTAACAGTTAGTTTGTCTTCTTGTTCTAATCCCATTTGAAATTTTAAAAGCATTTGGCTCAATTCTATCAAACGTTCGAAATTTTGAATTTCCATTTTGATATTATTTGCCGAAACTTTCAATCTATCAGCTTCTATTTTTTCAGCAAAACCATTTTCATACAATGCTTTTGTTTGTTGATAAACTGTATCTATTCGATTATAATTTTGCTTTAATAACCCTAGACGCTCTCTATTTATCAATAAAGAATAATACGCCTTACTGACCGATTCTGCAATATCAATTTTGGATTGAGTGATTTGTTTTTCAGAAAGTTGAGTATAAGTAGAAGCAGCTTTTAGCCCCAAAATATACGAACCACTAAAAATAAGTTGTTGAAGTTCGATTTTTGATTGCCCTGCAAATTGCGTTTGAAATGCAACAGCTACAAAATCTCCCTCTGGAGCTTGTGGATTAAGAATTTGAGCAGGTAAAAAACTAACAGGAACTTTGTAATTATCTATCAAAGAAAGAGAGGCACTAACCTGTGGCAAACCTTGCGCTCTTACTTCTCCTACTCTTGCTTTTGCAATTCGGTTGTCTAATTCTGCATTTTTTACTTCTACTCGGTTTTGGATTGCATATTCTACACATTGTTCGAGCGTGTAGTTTTCCAAATCTTTGGTAGCATTTGTATTTTCTTGTGCTTTTAGTTCAGTTCCCAACAGAAGAGAAAAAAGAAGAACAGAAAATAAAGGTATGAATCGATACATTATATTTGAATTGATTGAAATAATAATAAATAGTTTAGAAGGAATTGATTTTAATTAAAAATTTCTACCTTATCTAAGGCTTCTGCGAGTATTTGATGCCCTTTTAGTGTTACAAGTCCATATAAAAAGTGCTTAAAAATTTGAAACTGCACTTCTCCGATGTTATATTTTTTTTGAGAAAAAACTTGAGGATTAAAGATAGATTCTACTTGCGCCATGCGCATACGAGCAACTACCTCTGCATCAATATCTTCTCTATAAAGATTTTCATTTTTTCCTCTTTGTATATTTTCTTTAATTTTCTTGATTACTTTTTCTTCTTTGTGGCGAGTAAACATTTTCCACGCCTTTGGGTAGCTTCGTTGCAAATCTAAAAGCAAAGAAGGATGAAAATTGAGAAAAAATTGTCTGTTGTACTCCATAATTCTTAGCACTTCATCTATGGCATTATCGGCACTCTCGGCAGCCTCGTCCATACTACAAGTATCACCTTTGAGCTGGTGCTCTGCACAAAGATAAATTAGGTCTGCCTTATCTTGAATATATTGATACAATGTTTTTTTAGACATCGCAAGTTTGCTCGCAATATCGTCCATTGTAACACTACGAAGCCCATAGGTCCAGAAAAGCTCTTGCGCTCCTTCTACAATGCTATTTTTTATAGCTTCAAACTCTTGTGAGCTGACTTGGTTTTCTTCATTTTGTGAATTAGTTATTTCCATCTTACGAATTACAATTTTATTTCTTGGTTTGCTAAGCACTATTCTTTATACTTGCAAAACTAAGGAAACTAAATCAATTTTCAAAGTTTCCTGCGTTTTCAGAGTTACTAACGTTTCTTAAAAGAATAAGTTTAGTTTTTTAAGAAAAAATACAATAAAAAGTCATTGATTTTTAAATAGATAGTCTTTTTGAAAAAAAACCACTTTTTTGTTTAAACAAAGAACAAACGATTTTTTTTCTTTATTTTTAAAAAATAATTGTGTAGTTTGAGGTTTGGTTATATAAATAATGGAGGGATTTTTTTTTGACCTAAAATCAAATAAATTAAAAAAAAAATGATAGATAGATTTTATTTCTGTTAAATTTTGTTTAGTTTCGCTATTGATACTCTGTTCTAACATTAAGATTAACAGACATATAATTCTTATCTACCTCAAAAAAGATATATAATCTTATTAATTTTAGGGTTTTATCGAAAAATTCTTGAATCTTATTTGATTTATTAGTTTTTTTATGATAAAATAGAATTTTGATTATTACATTAAAGTATATTTGAATTAGATGTGTCAAATTTATATTTAATTTTTCGCTCCTTTTTCTAAAAAATTATATTTAATTTATTAAGCGTATGGATAACGATTTTGTCATATATGATTTTTACGACCAAATGCGTAAACATCAAACGTTACTTGCTTTTCAAGGAGTGGTTTCTCAAGATTTGCTCTCTCGTTTGGCCAGTAGTTTGAAGCGCAAAAGCTCGCAAGAAGACTCTAAAATTGGACGCAGAATATTTGCAATCTTTATTGAGCTTTCTCAAAATGTAAGTCTTCATTCTATAGAAAAATCATATTCTATAAAAGAAGACAAACCTATTGGTGTAGGCTACCTTTTGGTAAGTGAAGCAGACGACCATTTTTTAATTTCTTCTTCTAATCTAATAGAAAATTCTGCACTAGACCACGTTATGGAACGTTGTCAGCACATTAATTCTTTAGATGATGTTGAGCTAAAAAAATACTATAAAGAACAACGCCGTGCTCCTCAACGTTTGGATAAACCAGGTGCAAATGTTGGTCTTATTGATATGGTTCGCAAATCCAATAACCCTTTGGTTGGAGAAGCGTATCCACATCCTGATTACCCAAGTCAATCCTTTTTAACTATTACTGTCAGATTAGATAAATAAATCATAAACTTATATAATTCGTATGGAAAACTTCCAAATCGAAGGTGAAAACTACATCCCTACTGTTAATTTTAATGCTCAAACTGGAGATTTAGAAATTTCTGGTGAATCTTATCATGAATATACTATTGAGTTTTTTGAGCCTATTTTTGAATGGCTC